>JAUVJW010000003.1 GCA_030596465.1 Candidatus Fermentibacteraceae bacterium
ACCATCGATGATCACACCGTACCTCAAGCTTGCAAAGAACCGTACACACCTCAGGGTTCTCAGCCCGCTGGACAGGTTCTAAGGTCACATTCTCCATTGAGGGAGGGGCTCTGGAGCCCTCCCTTTTTGTTTAAAGTATAGTCGCTTTTAATACCTCTGTATGAGTATCTCGCCATACACGAATAATGTAAACTCCAGGACTCATTGCTTTGCTGAACACAGTCTGATTGCCGGAGTAGCGCCCCTGAAACACAATTCTCCCGAAAAGATCGAAACACTGAACACTCAAAGCTTCATCCCCGGGTATACTGAAAGAAACAGCCCCTCGTAAAGGGTTAACCAGATTGATCAAACCTGAAGGCGCAACACTGATAATTCCTGTTTCTGTGGAACTGGCCAATGCCCAGGCATGGGTCGACAGGGGTTGCTGATCCTGCAACCCGGCTATTACCACAGGAGATGGATAATCAAGAGTCACCGTGGAGACATTGTATACTCTTTCTGTAAAGGGCATTTCCCAGACAAGCTCACCTGTAACGGCATTTACAAGACTCACAGATCTTCCATTAACTGAACCAGCTGCAATACAGGGTACAGGTTCTTCCTGGATGATCACAGGGTCTACCCATGCAACTGACCATGTGTTGGATCCGCTGGGATAACTCCATAGAACAACACCATCTGAACCTGAAAGACACATTACACCACCGTCATCCGCAGCCAGCGCAATGTCACCTGTACCATCCCCGTCAACATCAGGTCCACCGTGAACATCAAGGTAAGTTCCCGTCCCCGCATAGCTCCAGATTGATGATCCGCCACCATCATAACATTCAACTTTCCCGTTGAAGGTGCAGAACACCGCGAAGGGCCATGTATCGGACCGATCCACCAGAGCTATTGACATGCAGTCTCCGCCAGGATCTTTCTGCCAGAGTACAGTCCCTGTAGCACCGTCCACCAGCCAGGCGGTTTCATCGGCATAGCCATTACCACCAACAGCCAGAAGAATTTCTTCTACCCCATCACTGTTCACATCCGCAAAAGCTTCGACATCTTCACCGGCATCGGGTAACCAGACAGTCCATAGACTATCGCCCGAGGCCCCGTCAATGCAGGCAAGAAGCCCTGAGTTTGGAGATCCTGATGTTCCAAATCCCCCCACACACTCCGGCACATTATCGCCATTCATATCAGGCAGAATGGCGCAGGAATATCCCCAGCCGGTATTGGTGGGCATTACCTCACAGGCGGCCCATTCCCAGATAGTCAATCCATCAGCCCCGGAAATGAGATACAGGCATCGTCCCGGAGGTGTGTACCCACCTGGTGTTGCCATGAGAATCTCGCGTTTCCCGTCACCATTCATATCCGGAAACCACCTGAAACCTTCATTGGAATAAATACCGTTATGGGAACTGCTGGTCCAAATGGTAGAACCGTCAGCCCCGGAAACAGTCCACAAAGTTGGCTCATCATCCCAGAAATTTACACCGCAGGCCACATCGGAAATTCCGTCTCCGTCAAGATCATTCATGTCTATGGATGAATACACACCTCCACTGGTCACTGCGGACCAGAGAACATCCGGCTCGGCAAGAACAAAAGACAGAACACAAAACAAGGAAATAATATTCATATTGCCCTACCCTTTCTTTTATGCCAAACATATAAGCAAAGGGGCACAGCCGAAAGCTGTACCCCTTCCACAACTGCATCTGGATACTCTTAAAATCTGTCCCTCTTTGTGTACTTCGTATGAAGCAGGTGGTGAGATTTGTGACCAAGAGGCTCCTTGAGATATTCCGCATAGAGAAGCTGAATCTCAGGGTTCTCGTGAGATTTTCTGAGAGGAAGACTCTCGTCTTCTGCGTAGATTGCACGCATTCTCTCCATTCTCTTTTCCATATCTGTTGGTATCGGCTGTCCGCCGCCGCCGAGGCAACCGCCGGGACAGGCCATAATTTCGATGAAGTGATACTCGGCTTCTCCTGCCTTCACAGCCTTTAACAGCTTGTCCGCATTTGCAAGACCGTGGGCTACCGCAACCTTAAGAGTTACACCGGCAAGAAACTCCCAACCTTCCGCCATTTCGTCAGGCAGGAGTACTGAAGCTTCCTTGATACCTTTAAATCCGCGCACCGGCAGTACATTCAGTCCCTTGAAAGGAATCTCCTCGCCGGTAGCAATCTCGTATGCGGTTCTCAGTGCAGCCTCCATAACACCGCCTGTTGCTCCGAAGATAACAGCAGCACCTGTGGAGTCTCCCATGAATCTGTCGAACTTCTCAACGGGAAGGTGGTCGAAATCTATGCCGGCTTCCTTGATCATCCTTGCAAGCTCACGGGTTGTGATAACGTAATCCACATCCTTAAAACCGCTGTCGTTCATCTCTGGACGATCCTTCTCAAACTTCTTAGCCGTGCATGGCATAACAGAAACACTTACGATCTTCGCAGGATCAAAACCTTCTTTGTCGCAAAGGTATGTTTTTGCGATGGCACCGAACATCTGCTGTGGACTCTTGCAGGTTGAAAGATTATCAAGAAGATCATTATGCTTGTGTTCTATAAACTTAATCCAGCCCGGTGAGCAGCTTGTGATCATGGGAAGTGGAACTTCCTTTTTCTCTACAAGTGCGTCTTTCAGGCGGAATAGCAACTCATGCCCCTCCTCAATAATGGTCAGATCAGCACTGAAATCAGTATCGAGAACTCTGTTAAAGCCCAGTCTGCGAAGAGCAGCCGCCATTTTGCCTGTGTGATGGTCTATGGGAAGACCCAGGGCTTCCTCGAGACCCACGCGTACAGCAGGAGCTGTCTGAACGATAACAATCTTCTCTGGATCTTCAAGAGCAGCCCAGACGGGTACAGTCTCGTCCTTTTCGTAAAGAGCACCTGTAGGGCAGTGGTTAATACACTGACCGCACTGGGTACAGGCTACATCACCAAGACCCTTGTCGTCAAAGGTACCAATGTGAATTTCTGAACTGCGTCCGACTGATTTAATCACCGCGACACTCTGAAGTTCTTCACATGTTCTCACGCAACGGGTACACATGATACATTTACTGTTGTCACGCATGATAGCAGAACTGACCTGTACGGAACTCTCCGGTTTTTCATCTGTCTGAAAACGGTTGAATCTGATGTTGTACCTTTCGGCCAGATCCTGAAGTTCACAGTTTCCGTTTCTCTCACACTCGGGACAGTTGTTGTGGTGGTTTGCAAGAATGAGTTCAACAAGAAGTTTTCTTGTTTTTCTCACCTTGGTGCTGTCTGTTCTTACAACCATGTTGGGTGTTATAGGAGTAACACAGGCAGGAACAAGAGTTTTCCATCCTTCAACCTCAACCACACAAACACGACAATTGCCTGCTATGGAAAGATCCGGATGGTAGCAAAGTGTAGGGACATCAATTCCAAGCTCTTTACAGGCCATAAGAATTGTTGATCCCTCTCTTGCGTTGCATTCTTTTCCGTTGATATTGACGGTAACGCTATGCATTACTCATCACCCCCTTCGCAACGGTACTCTCCGCAATGACATTCGTCAGAGAGCTCTACAAAATTGTTGACAATGTCAACAAAGCAGTTTGCGGATGTCTGTCCGAGACCACACTTACTGGATATTTTCATAGCTTCAGCAAGCTCGAAATATGGAGCCATACATGCTTTGCAACACAAATCACCATTGATGATATCCTGTGCGGCATGCATCAGTCGAAGATTACCTTCACGGCAGGGAGTACACTGACCGCATGATTCATGAACAAAGAAATCCATGAAATTCTCAAGAACATCCACCATGTTTATTGTGCTGTCAAACACAATCACGGAACCCCCGGGAGGAAGATCCTTGAAAGAAAGAGTACGATTAATCCCGGAAGCAGGAACTGTGGCTCCACTGGCACCGCCAACTTGAACAGCCTGTATATCTTCTGCTCCGGCAAGCTCAAGAAGATCTTTCAGGGGCGCGCCCATTGGAAGCTCATAAACTCCGGGTCTTTCTACATCGCCGGATACACTGAAAAGCTTTGTTCCAGTGCAATCTCCAACTCCAAGATCGGTATACCATTCTGACCCGTTTAGAATTATGTGAGGAACAGCGCAGAAAGTCTCAACATTGTTCACAATGGTGGGTTTATCAAGATAACCACTGTTAACAGGATAAGGCGGCTTGTTTCTTGGCTCTCCCCTTTTTCCTTCAAGACTCTCTATAAGTGAAGTTTCTTCTCCGCACACATAAGCACCGGCACCTGGACGGATTTCAATATCAAAATCAAATCCACTGCCCCTTATATTCTTACCAAGAAGTCCTCTGTCCAGAAAATTCTGCCTGGCCCTCTCAAGAACTGGAATAAGGTAGGGATACTCTGCCCTGAGATATATGATACCGCAGGAGCCACCGATAGCGTATCCACCCATGGCCATACCCTCAATCAATCTTTCCGAATACTTCTCAATCAGCAGTCTGTCTTTGAATGTTCCAGGCTCACCCTCATCTGCATTACAGATCACATACTTCACATCAGATGACGCGGCACCTGCGAGGTTCCACTTTACACCAGTTGGAAACCCGGCTCCGCCGCGGCCCTTCATACCGGAATCACGAACTTCATAAACAACATCAGCCGGTGTCATGTTTAGAGCTTTTTCAAGCCCGGCACCGAATTCCGGCTGGTTTTCAGCAAGCAGCACTTTCTTTTCCATGGTGCCACCTATTCCAGTCCGCGTACGATCTCGCACGCTTTTTCAGGGGTAAGTTTAACATGTGGTTCTCCGTTAACCAGCATAGCGGGGGCCTGGTCACAGAGACCAATACAAGGTGTGGTCTCCAGGGTAAGACGACCGTCCCCGGTGGTTTCAAAAGGCTCAATGCCGAACTCATCTATTAGAGAACGGAGAATATCACCCTGTCCAGCCATGGCACAGCTGATAGTGCTGCAAAGCCGAACAATGTTTCTGCCTCGAGGTTTAGAACTAAAAAAACTGTAAAAACTCACAACACTGTATACCTCGGCCGCGCTGACATTTGTAGCTTCTGCTATTGCCTCAATTGCTTCTGACGGAACATAGCTGAGTTCGCTGTTAACCTTGGTGAGAATCTGCATGATCCTCTCCCGTCCGTTCCCAAACTCACTGATACCCTCAGTAACAATCTCCTTTGGATTGCGTACCACTACTCGTCTCCCTTCACAAGCGCATCTCTGATCTTCTGAACCAGCGTGGTGGGAGAAACGGGTTTCTCAAGAAACTGATCAACCGGAAAAAAGTCAGGATGTTCTTCCGGATCGAATGAATACCCTGTGGCCTGCGATACTGATGTAAGCATAATGATTGGAACATCGCTGTGAAGCTTACGGCGAATCTTTCTTGCAACGGCAAAACCCTCATCAGTATTCTCCATCATAACATCAAGAACAACAACATCCGGCTTTTCTTCCTGCACTTTTTTCAAACCCTCGGCGCCGCTGGAAGCTGTAAGAACTTCAAACCCGCTTGCGTCAAGGATAATGCTGTTGGCCTCGATGAAATCAGGATCATCGTCCACAAGCAGAACTCTTATTCTGTCTGCCATAATTCTGTCCTTTCCATTGAGTTATTCTTTGTATTAACATAGTTGTTATGATAGCTCGGAAGCCCCAAAGAGACAACAAATACGGTGACTTGTCAAGGGTTGTCAGCAGGATGCTTTTATGTGCAACGAACGGTGCGGCAACATATTTCAAACATCCCGTGAATTATGTAACAGTAATGCTAAAACTGATAAAGACAGTTGTTTCTGTAATTGATGAATGATTCCAGTTATTCGTTATCCGTTTGCTAAATATCCGGTATACTTATCTTCCTGGCCTGAATAACCTGGGCACCACCTGGCAGTATTAGTTCAGCGTTGCTTTTACAATAAAAAGTCAGTCCCCTGAAAGAGAAGACATACTTGTACCATTTGGAAAATACCCCACCTTCCGCAGTAACAACCAGAGGGTTTTCAGCCAGGACGAGTACCCTCTGAAACTCGGCAGAATCCAGTTTGATAATGGAACCAATCGCCTTGACAGCGTTAGCCATTGCTGCATAGTGACCGGCGGCCACTCCGACACCTGCACCTGTTGTGCCCATAAACAACCTCCATTCCCAGATACTTTCATGAAAATTACAGTGCTACCCAAAAATAACATCCTGAGAGCGTGTCGAGAATATACACCGCCATTTTACTAATTCGTGCGCACATTGTCGATCGTGGTGTTGTGGATAACTGATTGAGTTCCTGCGGGCATTTCCGTACCGTTGAGCGAAGTACCCCAAGTACGAAGCTGTTTCATTCCTGATTGCTGAAGATTCAGGGCGGGTCAGAGAAGGGAATCGTTATTACTCCCCGCCGATAGTACTGCTGCTCCGGCAGTTGGGGATACCGGCGACACCGTATTCTTCGATTGACTGGAGCAGTTGTCTGTAGTCGAGGAGTCTTTCCCACAGCATTGAGGCCGTAATAATGATGTAAGTACCATTAAGTCCGCTGCCGAAGTCAGGCTCACCGGTTGCCAGGTCGTACCACTGGATTTCCTCTGTGAAGGATGCCCAGAGGTCGGTTGAGAGAAGGAAGGCTTCGTGGCTTTCTCTGAAAAGTTGTAGCTGGGCCTCTGTATTTAGCAGACGGTCCTCAAGTTCCAGGGCGAGGCCGGTAAGTTCACTTCTCAGCGAGTCTATATAGCAGCTCTGTCTGAGTCTCATTTCGGCTATGGGATCTGCTGAGGCGTCGATGTATTCAGCAAGGGTTTGGGTATGGATATCGGGTGGTTCCATGGAGTCAGCAAGGGAGACAGGTATGAGTAGAAACAATGTTATTGGCAGGAGGATAACAGCCTTCCTCTTAATTGAATAAGGTCCCTGATGCATAGTTTCACCTTTCATTGAATTTGCCTGATTATAAAGGATTTCTTTCTCTGGAGAGTGAAGCGCGAGTGATATTGACAGTTGAAGTATCATATGTATGATCTGTCAACGAAGATGAATATCTGGAACAGCTTACACCAGTAAGGGGAAGCTCATGTTGCTGCTGCTTGTTTTAGCGCTGAATACCGGCTTTGATTACGACTATTCCAGCGTTGTTATGACAACATATCCGGAAGGTTACATTCCTGAAACAATGGAGGAGTGGCAGACTACACAGCTTCCAACTGCTCCGCTGATCGTTAACACAATTTTGAGAACCGGTTCTGAATACGATGAAACCGGTTTTCTGATAATTTTCGAGAATGGTCTTGTTTCTGCTGTCGGTTCAGGCCTGGTTGAGCAATGGGCTACGGATATAAGCAGCAGCGGACTTACAGTGGAAGTCGTGGAAGTTACCTACAGTACTCCGGAAGAACTTAAAAACTATCTCATACTCAGCTATGCGAACGGTCTTGAGGGTGCTGTTCTGGTTGGAGACCTTCCTGTTGCCTGGTCGATGATAGACAACGCGTTCATTGATTCGAGTGAAGAGTTCCCGTCCGACTACTTCTTTATGGATTTGAATGGAAACTGGGAGGATTTATGGGTTGGTTATCCTTCAGGAGGAGTATCCGGTCAGGACGGGAAATATGATACGTTCTCCGGAGAACTTGATCCTGAAATTTACATCGGCAGAATTCTTACAAGCAATCTTGGTGATGAGGTATCACTGATAACATCGTATCTGAATCAGAATCACAGCTGGCGCGATGAGGGTGATACTGAACCCCTTCAGGCTCTCTGCTATGTTGATGACGACTGGGCTTCCTGGGGCTCGGGCTATCAGCAGGATATGCAGTTGCTGTATCCCAACACATATCTTGTTAACAACACTGATGCAACAAGCGCCTCCGATTATGAAAACTTTCGCCTGCCGGCATGCTATTCGTGGATAAGCCCTTTTGTTCATTCAAGTCCTTATTATCATATCTGGTATCCGGCAATGCATGCAACATACAATTACGAAGTTGCCGGAATACAGCCACCAGCTCATTTCTATAACCTGTTTGCATGTTCCAACTGCAGGTTTACTACCAGCGGCTATATGGGTGGAGCGTATGTTTATCAGAATACCAATGGTCTTGCTGCTGTGGGAAGCACCAAGTCCGGCGCAATGCTTCGGTTCAGCTATTTCTATGAGCCTATGGGTAACAACGGATCAATTGGAGAAGGATACAGAGACTGGTGGAGCTACATAACTTCAAACGGACTTTCGGGAAGTGAGAAATCATGGCATCTGGGAATGACTCTGCTTGGAGATCCCACACTGGTTCCATCAATGGCGTATGTACCGCTTCAGGAAGATGATATCTCATTATCGGAACCGGTGCTTCTTACCGTTAAGAGCAATCCCTGTTTTGGAACTGTGATATTCCATACAGGGAACGATGAAGAAAGCCTGCTCAGAATCCGGGATATTTCAGGCAGAATAGTTGGTGAGATAGTCTGCAATTCAGAGGAAATTCTGCTTGATGCTTCTTCGTACAGTTCGGGGATGTATCTTGTAGAGCTTATTCCTGCGGATGGAACTGCCGGGGGTTGCACAAGGTTCACCCTGCTTCGCTGACAGAATAAAAGTAACCGGCGGAAACCCGGGTTCGAAATTGGTGAACTCCCGGATCAGCACGGAGTCCAGATTCATTCCAGCCAGTTCGGAGATACGTCCGCATTTTGCAACCAAAGAATCGACCACAATACTCGCGTACTATCATTAAATAGCACTGATAGTATGTTTTATGTCTTTTCCAAGAAACTTTCGCAGCGCTCTCCTGTTTCTGACAATGTGAATACTTACAGAAGAAGGCGCTTTCTTAAGTGCTCTCAGGATCAGTGGTCTGCTTCGGGACGAGTAATTCCAAATCCACCTCATAAATTCAATATTGAATCTTTCCGGACATCCGTCAGGCATATCATCTCTGATCAGACCCCGGTGGGCAATAACTCGTTTTAGAACCCCCAGAGTACAGGTTATCCTGCCGTAATCCAGAAAAATCACAGTATCGGCGTATTTCATGCGAATATCAATGGTTCCCGAATAATTGCCGTCCATTATCCATTCGGATCTCTCCGACAGCTCGATAACTCTCGGTATCCATTCGTCCCTCGATGTCTCCACCCACCCGGAACTCCAGAAATGTAAATCAAGGTGAATAACAGGCAACCCTGTCTTTTCTGCAAGCTGTTTTGCAAAAGTAGTTTTTCCGGCACCGCCTGATCCCAGAACAAGAATCCTTTTCATGAAAATACCGCCCCCTCTTCTTCAGGAAAGGACGGCATTATACACACCCGGTCAAGTCTTAATATCTGTAATGCTCAGGCTTGTATGGACCATCCACAGGAACACCAATGTAATCCGCCTGATCCTTTGTGAGTCTGGAAAGCTTGACCCCCAGTCTTCCGATATGAAGTCTCGCCACCTCTTCATCAAGTATCTTGGGAAGCATGTAAACTCCAACTCCAGGTCTCTCTTCGGCAAGAGCAACCTGTGCGAGACACTGGTTTGTAAAACTGCTGCTCATTACAAAACTGGGATGACCGGTGGCACAGCCAAGATTCACGAGACGGCCTTCGGCCAGGAGATAGATGGAATGTCCGTCAGGGAAGAGAAATCTGTGAACCTGCGGTTTAATCTCTATTTTCTTTACGCCAGGCCAATTTTCCAGTTCCTCAACCTCTATCTCGTTATCAAAGTGGCCGATGTTACATACAATGGCTTGATCCTTCATGTTACTGATGTGTTCTGCTGTGATTACACGACAGTTACCGGTTGTTGTCACAAAGATGTCCCCCTCATCAAGGGTTTCTTCCATGATAACAACCTCATAGCCTTCCATGGCCGCCTGCAGAGCGCAGATTGGATCAATCTCAGTGACAAGAACTCGTGCGCCGAGACCACGCATGGACTGACAACAACCCTTGCCCACATCTCCGTAACCGGCGACAACAACTGTTTTCCCGGCTATCATGACATCAGTCGCTCTCTTAATACCGTCGGCAAGTGATTCTCTGCACCCGTAGAGATTATCAAATTTGCTCTTTGTAACTGAGTCGTTCACATTGTATGCCGGGAAAAGGAGTTTACCGTCTTTCATCATCTGATACAATCGGTGAACTCCTGTGGTTGTTTCCTCACTTACGCCAATCATTTCTTCTGCAACGCCCTGCCAGAACTCCGGTGATTCCTCAAGGCCCTTTATGAGATTCTCGCGAAGCTTCACCATGTCTTCAGGACCTTTGCCCACCTCAGGCAACCTGCCGGTTGCCTTGAATTCCTTCTCAATCTCTACGCCAATATGAATCATCATTGTTGCGTCGCCGCCGTCATCAACGATAAGGTTGGGACCTCTACCTCCGGGGAATGTCAGAGCCTGTCTGGTACACCACCAGTATTCCTCAAGTGTCTCACCCTTCCAGGCGAACACGGGGAAACCGCTCTCCGCAATAGCCGCGGCAGCGTGATCCTGCGTGCTGAAGATGTTGCAACTGGCCCATCTCACATCTGCTCCAATCGCCTTGAGAGACTCAATAAGAACAGCAGTTTGGATAGTCATATGAAGTGAACCCATTACCCGGAGGCCATCAAGAGGTTTCGCTACTCCGTACTTGGTTCTTACTGAAACAAGCCCCGGCATCTCATGCTCTGCTATCTCAATCTCTCGCCTTCCATAATCAGCCAGCGATATATCCCCTATTTTGTAATCCATCAGTTTTCCCCTTTCATTCCCGCAACCGCGAGAACTGTTTCTCTGTTGAATGTTTCTTCAATCACTATTGAAAGTCCTGAATCAATCATGAATCCTCTTATTCGATCTTTTGTAAAGCCGGGCCACAAATCTCCCTGTTCTTCTTTGAATCCGGAATCTGAATGCTCTGCCAGATCAATTAGAAGCAGAATACCACCGGGTCTCAGTACCCTTGATGCCTCTTGAACCGCTTGCCCGGGATTTCCCGAGTGGTGCAGCAGCATGTGCATGAATACAGCCCCTACCATGGAGTCTCCTGCGGGAAGGTGTTCAGCGTCACCAAGTCTCAATTCGACACGGTTGCTGATTTTCCTTGATGTTACAAATTTTAAAGCTCTACCAAGCATTTCTCTTGAATTGTCTACAGCAAGCACCTTGACGGCATTGTCAAGAAGGAAGGGAATCATACTGCCTCCACCTGTACCAACCTCAAGAACCAGGTCCGTAGTACCAAGATTACTTTTTATGAATGGAAGATATTCACTTCTTTCCGGAAGGCCTTCGCTGAGATCTCTCCAACCCTTCTCTCCTACAGAATCAAAGAATTCTTTTGACGCATTCCTTCTCCGGGCATGACATCGGGCCAGGCGGTTCATGTCTTCAGTAAAACCTGATAGTTCAAATCTGTTCTGGAAAGCGGTTTTTACAAGCCCTTCAACCATCGGATTACCCTTGCTATTGGAGTAGAAGGCCCAATTAGCTCGACCGGAGCGTTCCACTACACCGGCATCATATAACAGTTTAAGATGATGGCTCACATTGGATTGTGAAAGACCCAGCACAGAGACAATCTCAGATACATTAAGAGGACCCATCTCAAGAAGAAGAGCTATGCGAAGTCTGTTTCTCTCTGCCAATGCTCGAAATACCTTTTCCATTTTCATGATATTACTATATGAACAGATACTGATATAGTCAAGCGAACAAACTACCATTGGCTTCAGCCTGAATTTTCTTTAGTTTTGTACAAATAACAATATTCCGGAGGTATTCTTGAGCGGAATCAACAGATCACCAAATGAATTTCCTGACGCTTCTAAATCGGACAATAAGAAAACACCTCTGGTTATTCCGGGTGAGAAACGAAAAGTAGCGGTATTGTCTATGGATATTCAAGGTCTTGAGAACCCTGCTTCAGATATAGAAGAAGATTCTCGAAAGAGAATACTAACACTGATTATGAACGAACTATCCTCTTGCATAACGGCCTTCGGGGGCGAGCATACCGAAACAGGACAGTACGGAATTGTGGGGATGTTTGGAGCTGTTCATGCTTCTGAACAATCCTGTCAACGAGCAATTGACTGCAGCCTCAGAATGCAGAAAAGCCTTGATATGATTGGAAAAAGCATAGATAACGAAAACCAGCATCTGAATCTCACAGGTTCTGCCGGTATTTCATGGGGAACCGCAATTGTCACTCCAGACTCAAACGGTGAAATCGCGGTGCACGGTGATTGCGTTGATAAATCCAATGATCTCAAAAAAACAGCACCCCGGAGCACAGTTCTTGTTTCGGAGAGTGTTATGTCATCCTGCGTGAATTTATTCGCCTGGAAATCATTTGCGGCCCCTGGAAAAGCAAAAACATGGATTCTCGTAAAGAAAAATGACTCTCCACCGATACACCCGCTTCTTTATGAGATTCCTCTGCTTGGAAGAGAAAGAGAAATAGAACATCTGAAAGCGGCATTTGACTCTTACCTGAAATGGTTCAACCACCCTGCCATGTTTATTTCAGGAAAGCCGGGCTCAGGTAAATCACGCCTTATTGAACACTTCCTTTCAACAATCCCCAGTGGAGACGCAAAAGTAATTCGTCTGCAAAACAGGCTGTGGGATCAACCTCCGCTTGGCACCTGGTTGCCTCTCATGAAAAAAGGCACATTTGACCCGTACGGAACGGTGATGACGGAAATCAAAAGATTACGCTCAAAAGAAAATCTCATTCTTGTTATTGAAGATCTCCACTGGGCCGATGCCGCGTCTCTAAAACTTCTTGACCAGTTGAGCCGATCATTTACTGATGCCGGCGTTTTCCTCATAGTAACTTCGAGGAACCGCCCTGAGGGACATCTTCTGGAAGCATCCGAAAAGCTTGTTGTTCAGGGCCTGGATAAAGAATCGGTTCTTAATTTTCTGGAAAATGTTCTTGGAACACCGGAAGGGTCTGAATGTCAGAGGTTCGCGGATTTCCTCATGGAAAGCACCGCAGGTAACCCCCTGCTTCTCACCGAGCTGGTAGTGCATGCTGTTGAAACAGGCATCGTCAGAAGAAACCGCGACAATACATGGTTTCTTAATAAAAAACTTGATCATATCGTATCCGACACGACGGAATCCTTTCTGCAGGCCAGATTATCCTTTCTTGAACCCAATGAAAAATTCGCGCTTCAGGTTGCTTCCGTTCTCGGAAACGGGTTCAAGGAGAACCTTTTCTGTGAAGTCTTTTCCAGTCTTGAAAAGAAATCGGCGAGACTCCTGCTTTCCCGACTTCTCAATACTGGATTTCTGATAACACACAAAGATGAAACTTTTCATTTCCTGAATTCTCTCATGGCAGAAACCATATACGGCACAATATTAAAAGAAAACAGAATAATAATTCACGGAAAAGCGGCAGAAGTCCTCTCGGCTGGTCTGAATCCGGAAAAAAACAAGGATATATCCATCACGCTTTCAAGACACTGGATTGAATCCAGTTCCGGTGAGGAAGCCGTACCCTGGCTTCTGAGTGCAATGGAACAATGCCTGGACGCGGCAGATGTAAACAGAGCAGAGAACCTATCCCGTGAAATCCAGTACAGGGTCTTGAAAGACAGTGAGTATTCCGCCAAATCGGGTTTTCTAGACATGAAACTTTACTTGCTCACAGGTAAATTTCAGCTGGCTCTGAATACAGCAGAGAGGATAAAAACTTCATTCCCCACCAGAGAACTTGCACAGATATACTCCATCATGGCACAGGCTCGGGAAAATCTTGGAATGCCTCTGAAAGATGTTCTTAAAGACTATATGCTCGGTGTAAAAACAGCCGAATCAACCGGAGATAAAAACACTGCCGCAAATTGTCTTAGTTCCGCCGGGGCTGTATATCTTTCTCTTGGAAAAAAAGAGGAAGCTCTTGCCGCCATGAACAAGGCTCTCAAATACGAGGATTCTCTGGACACAATGGCTCTGGCAAGACTTCACGGAAACATGGGAATTCTTTTGCAGCGAACAGGTAGTCTGACGGATGCCCTGTCGCACTATACAAAAACATACGAACTCAGCTTAATGTGTGGAAACATGGGTGTCGCGGCAAATGCCCTTGCGTATACCGGACATGTTGAAATCGATATGGGCAAAAGGGATGAAGGTATCAGAAAATACCGTGAAGCACTGGCCATTCATCGTAAAGCAGGGAACAAAAGGGGGGAATGTATTATTCTGGGAAATCTGGGTGGTACCATGGCAAGATTTGGCGAGGCGGAGAATGCGATTGAAACTCTGGAAAGAGCAATCCAGCTCGCAAAAGAAATAGGGCACACCCGTGGCGTAATGACCTTTCATGCAAACATGGGTCTGGCATACAAGCTTGCGGGACAATATGACAAGGCCGAGAAGCACACCAGAGAGTCCATGTCCATGATAGCGAAAACAGGAGACAAACGGGCTCTTGCGGTCTGCCATCTGAATCTGGCCGGGATTCTTTCAAAAAAGTGGAAAATACAGGAGGCCATCGGCGAAGCAAGAAGATCCCTCCGATTCGCCTGCGCCGCGAATGCTTTAACAACTCAAGCCCGGGCGCTTGGCTCTCTTGGATCGTTTATGCTGAAAACAGATAAAGCCGGAATGGCCCTCAATTTCTACAAAGAAGCATTCAAACGGAGTTCTTTCGCGGAAGATCACTCTGCCCTTGCGGGACACATAATTGGTGAAAGCAGATGTCTCATTGAACTTGGCTTCAGGGAAAAATCGTTGAGAAAATACAAAGATGCAATGAAACTAATGGAAAAATACGGTTTAGACTCTGAAGAAAAAACTGATCTGAAAGAACTTGAAGAAGTTCTGGAAATAACCGATGAGTAGGGTAAAGCAGGTAATCATTACAAGCGGGATTCCTGGCGCGGGCAAGTCAACCTGGGTCAGGAAAAACACAAACCCCTACATGACAGAAGTGTTCAGCGCAGATAACTATTTCTGTGACGAAAACGGTCAATACCATTTCGACCCCGCAAAACTGTCAGAGGCTCACTCGTCATGCCTGAGAAATTTCACTACACGATTAATGCACCTTAACAACTGTATTGAAGATTCATGCAGGATAACACTGGTTATAGACAATACCAATACTTCCGCCTGGGAAATTGCTCCCTACTACTCCCTGGCCCAGGCATTTAATATCCCGGTTAAAATTGTCAGGATAATTGCCGGGCCGGACGCTGCATTCCGCCGTAACATTCACGGTGTGCAGAAAGATAAAGTAGAAATGATGGCCAAAAAAATCATCATGAATCCTCTACCGCCATTCTGGAATGTTGAAGAGGTACACTCAACACACTAACCCTTCCGGTATCTGATTCCTTGCCGCTTTCAGGACATGACCGCTTAAGCAGAAGTTAATATAGTAACATACGGAAATTACCATTGGCTTCAAGTGCAATTCCCTGTTAGTTTTGTACAGCAACACAGTTTCGGAGGAGCTTCTTGAATCAAATCAACCGCGCATTAAACAGGGTTCTCGGCTCACTTGAATCGGGTGGGATAGTACCCGACACCGCTCTTCTTCCCGGAGAGAACAGAAGAGTCGCAGTTCTGCGGACAAGAATAGAGGGTCTGGATAATTTCCCCGATGTTGCCGATCAAAAAATGATAAAGAGATTGATAACACTTATTACAGAGGAACTTACCTCATGCGTGGCAACATGCGGAGGCGAATTTGAGCAAGCTGGTCAGAACGAGTTTGTTGCCCTGTTCGGAGCAACAAAACTCGCCGAGCGATCCTGCCAGAGAGCAATTGATTGTGGATTCAGAATTCTGAACTCTCTTGATATGATAAGCAAGAGCATAAATTCAGAAATGGATTTACTGAATTTCTCGGGCAAGGTGGGAATTGCCTGGGGACCGGCAACTGTCACTCGCGATTCGCAGAACACTACAGTTGTTCATGGGGAATGCGTCAAACTGGCTGAGCTGCTTGAAAGATCAGCTCCTTCAGGAACACTTCTTGTTTCTGAGAAAACCAGATTATCATGTGAGCATATCTTCAGGTGGAAAGAATTTTCAGAAGTCGCTACACATAACATCTGGATACCCAGAGAAAAAGATGATTCGCCTTCGGTTCACCCTCTTATATCCAACACTCCCCTTCTTGGGAGAGATCGGGAAATGGAACACCTGACATCTGCCTATAACTCATACCTTAAATGGTTTAATCATCCGCCAATTATTATAACGGGAAAACCAGGGACTGGAAAAACTCGCCTTGTTGATGCCTTTCTGTCCACAATATCCAGCAAAGACACACGAATTGTCAGGCTGAACAACAGGCTCTGGGATCAACCACCCCTGGGAACATGGCTTCCTTTAATGAAACAGGGCACATTCGATCCGTACGGAACGATTATGTCTAAGATAAGAGAGTTACGAACAAGTCACAATTTGATAATTGTAATCGAAGATCTTCACTGGGCAGATCCCGCATCTCTGAAACTCCTTAACCAGCTGGGCAGATCTCTCTGTGATGCAGGCGTCTTTCTTCTTCTGACCTCAAGAACCAATTTGAACGCAAATCTTGAGGCATCCTCGGAAAAACTCATCATTTCCGGCCTTGACAGGCAATGCGCTCTTTGTCTGCTGGAAAGTGTACTGGGATCACCTGAGGGTCTGGAGGGCGAGAGATTCGCGGATTTTCTCATGCTGCGAACAGGAGGAAACCCACTACTTATTACCGAACTGATATTGCACGCTGTTGAGGCTGGAATTATCGGCAGAGATAGTGAAAACAACTGGTATCTTGATAAAAATCCTGATTTGATTATCTCTAACAAAAGCGAGTCCCTGCTGCATGCAAGACTCTCAATACTGAGACCTGGAGAAAGTACTGCTTTGCAAATTGCCTCCGTTCTGGGAAATGGATTCAAAGAGTACCACTTTAATTTAATATATTCCAAACTTGTACGGAGATCCGGAAATATTACCCTCTCCAAACTGAAGAATACGGGATTCATAAATACAGATATTGACGGTCATTTTAACTTTACAAATTCAATTACGCTTGAAACTGTTTACGAAACTATTCTGGAAGAAAACAAAAAGGTAATTCACAGAATCGCAGCTGAGGTTCTTTCAGAAAATCTGACTCCCGGGGAAGAGACAACCAGGGCTATTTCCCTCGCCAGACACTGGACAGAATCCGGCTCGGGAGACGAAGCTGTTCCCTGGCTTTTTCTTGCAATGGAACAGTGTCTTGATGCCGGGGATGTAAAAAAGTCGGAAACCCATTCCCTGGCTCTTCATGAAAGAATCGGCAATGGAAGCCCTTACTTGAAAC
Source organism: Candidatus Fermentibacteraceae bacterium (assembly GCA_030596465.1). Taxonomy (GTDB): domain Bacteria; phylum Fermentibacterota; class Fermentibacteria; order Fermentibacterales; family JCC-6; genus Sabulitectum. The sequence goes on from JAUVJW010000003.1 coordinate 17,274, forward strand.
GGCTCCAGTACTTCGACATGCGCCTTTACATGATAACAGGGAAATTCCAGCTTGCCATTGACCTTGCGGAAAAGATAAAACCCCTCTTCCACGGCAGAGAGCTGGCGCAAATCTATTCGTTTCTTGCTCAAGCCAGAGAAAACCTCGGAATGCCCTTAAAAGAAGTACTGAAATATTACATTCTGGCTGCGGAAACAGCAGAATCCTCAGGAGACAAAAACATCGCCGCTGGTTCCCTGGGAGCCGCAGGGGCTGTGTATCTTGCTCTGGGGAAAAGAACCGAGGCTCTGTCCGCTTTGAACAAGGCTCTTGAGTACGAAGCGTTTCTGGATACTCCGGCCCTGGCAAGACTTCACGGCAACATGGGTATACTCATGCAGCGTTCAGGCAGCATGAAAGACGCCCTGACACATTACTCCAGAACACACGAACTGGGAAAGAAATGTGGAAACATGTCCATTGAGGCAAACTCGCTTGCCTACATGGGTCAGGTTAATATCAATATGGGGAAGAAGAGCGAGGGAATTGAAAAATACCGTGAGGCTTTGACCATTCACCGAAGGACAGGGAACAAGAGGGGTGAATGTATTACACTGGGTAATCTGGGCGGTCAACTGGCAAGATACGGTGAATCGGAAAACGCGATTGAAAACCTTGAAAGAGCTATTCATCTTGCGGAAGAGATCGGACACACACGGGGAATAATGTCATTCCACTCCAACATAAGTCTGGCCTACAAACAAGCCGGGCAATACAAAAAAGCGGAGAGGCATATCAGGAAATCACTGGATATGATAAAAAAAACTGAAGACAGAGGAGCTCTGGCAATTGGCCATCTGAATCTCTCCGGGGTTCTCTCCAAAATGGGCAGGATAAAGAAGGCCATAGATGAAGCAAGAATATCTTTAAGATACGCCTGCGCCGTGAATGCTTTGACAACACAGGCCGAGGCACTTGGAAACCTCGGATCGCTGATGCAGAAAACAGACAGACTTGAGATGTCAATCAACTTCTTTAAAGAAGCTTTCAAAAGAAGCTCTCTGGCTGAAGATCACGCGACACTCGCACGATATGTAATTGGAGAAAGCAGATCTCTTCTTGAGATGGGAAAAGCGGAAGAAGCACGGTATAAATACAATGAAGCTGTCAGGTTAACAAATATATACGGTATCGATTTTGAAGGAGAAAGTGACCTGAAAGAACTTGAAGAACTGATTGGAAAAAGCAATAATAAAGAAAACGCTGGAAACAGCGTGCCCCCGTAACATTCAACCGGCAGACTAAAAAAAGCTGAGGAAACAGCGCTTCTTTCTCTGCCCTCATTCTGAAACACTGAAGAAATAAGAGCGGGGGAATGATCTTCCCCCGCAATGAAATATCAGTTATTCAGGAAAAGAAACCTCTGCATCCATAACCTGACCACCCTCAGAATCGTAGGTGTAATAATCCCCATCTAATTCGTAGAGCGCTTCACCGTCTTTGTAACACACTTCACCGTCAATAACAAGAAGTGTGTAGGTGAGCCCGTCCACTTCAATGGTCTCGGGTGGGTCGGCGATTGCCACTCCGGCAAATACAAAAACCACTCCGGCAAGCAACAACACTTTTAGTACTCTGAACATGGTATCTCCTTCCGAACACAGGTTAATGACCCCTCCTCTCGCACTATACTAAATTTCTTAACCATATCAAACACCGCGACTAACTATAAGCTGATTACCGCTGAAAGATAGAATCTGGCTGAGCCTGGACCCTGGTCAATGGGAAAGCCGCTGCCCGCGTCAAACCGAAGTCCTCCGGTTGTTCCCCGTAACCCAAGACCTGCTGAGATCGGGTACTGCATTCCGTTGTCCGGTGTGTCCAGCACTCCAATATCAGAGTAGATATAGACCTGTGTCGCGGTTTCCCCTATCGATACCTCCGGTGAAGCTATACCCCACGCTCCAGCCCTCCATGAGTCTTTAACATAACCTCTCAGGGTACCATAACCTCCCAGGCGGGTAACCATTGATGGCAGCCAGTCTCCACTGATTATTCCTCCACCCTTCGCTGTGATTCCAATACCGAACAAACCCTTGAAAGTTGTATAGTTCATCTCTGTTTCAGCTCTGGTAAGGATATATGTGGAGTCCGAACCCACTGCGCTGCCTGCTTCGGTAGTAATGATACCGCTGAAACCCTCTCTGCCCTGGGGGGTGCCATTTGTGAAATTCACTGCTATTCCCGCGGAACCGTATCTGTAGCTTTCCTGTTGCTGGTTTACAGGCCAGCTCTGCCAGGTACCGCCACCGCCTGACACATCAATGGTTCCCAGACTGAGAATTACTGAGCTTGACCACTCTCTGATTACGCTGCCACTGTCCGGTACCTGCTGCCCGATCTCCAGTTGAACTGACAGTGGTGAACCAAGTATCCATGGCTCTCTGTACAACCCTGCCGCGTCCACCCCGCCCCATTCAACTGCTGACGCCGCCAGCTCAAGCCTGCGGCCTGTGCCGAAAATACTTGTAAAAACGATCTCACCGCCACCTGTAAAACCACCTGAGCTTGAGAAATCAAGATCACCCGAGAACCAGCCTGCTGGAGCTTCTTTTACTGGAACCATAAGAATGATGTTTCCACCCGGCCCAAGAGTTACACCAACCGGCCCGGCCGATTCGATGAATGAATACCTCTGAAGTGCTGTAAGCCATTCCTGTATTGGCTCCGGAGTGTAGAGATCACCGGGGTGAAGAGCCATTTCTCTCAGGAGGATTGTGCGTGTGGTTCTGATGGAATCGGAAAATCTGATTTCCTCAAGGTTGGCATGTCTGCCTGGAACAGTGTTTATTGTCAGTGTATCCGCTGCGGAGAAGTACATGGCAATTGCGGCAAAAGGATAACCTGTCTGCAAATACCAGTTGAGGATTTCATCTCTTAAGTCAGCTATATGTTCATTGGTAACTTCAAATTCACTGGGAATTGGTGGAAACGGAGGAGCACCTGTGATTTCTATTGTGGTTGATGCCAGCAGTGCTGTTATCAATAGTACTGTCATTAAAAGTTCACCGTACCCTCAAGACCGCCCCGCTGGGTCCAGGGACTGTCAGCAGGTTTTCTGCCCCAGTAGAAAAGGGTAACATGAAACCATCTGTTGATATTTTTTCCCACAGAAAGCCTGGGCTCAAGCGTCCAGCCGGTCTGCCGACCGTCAAAAAACCATGAAGGAATTATTTCTTCACCTGGCATGTACCACGTGGTAAATCTGCCTGAGGCTGTCCAGCCACCACCGTTCATTGAAACATGGGGCTCAAAACCCCAGTTGAAAGCATTGAGGTCGCCCTCTCTTTCCTGTCTTCTCTCCCCTGAGACCTTGATACCCGTATCCAGTCCGAATTCCGTAATGAATGTGGGGTTCACACTGCCCCCGGCTTCATCTGTCTCCCTGATTCCGTAGAGGGCCTTTCTGCGAAATGCAGCCATGGCTGTGATTTCTATTTCCAGCCACTCTTCATGCTTGAGAATTGGAACTACCTCAAGTTTCCTGAAAGTCTCCCTTGTGTTACCAACACCGCTGAAATCCTCAATCTGATCAAAACCCGAAAGCCTCACTGTCAACCGCGAAAGAAGGTTCTGCTCCCAGGTGAGGTATGGCGCCAGAGAAGCATTCCAGCCTCCGGGTGAACTTATATCAAAGGCTCCCGCAAGGGTATAGGTTTTGAGTTTGTCACCGGCGTCAGAAGCTGAGAGCTTGAATGTACCGTCCATTCCCGCTGAGTTTGCAGAATCTGCCCATGCAAATCCCCCGTCAAGAGAAGACTCGAGAACTCTTGTTTCACCCTGGCCGGGTATGCAGGACTGTATATAATCTCCAGATGGATCCGGATAGTACTCTCCTGTTTCGGGGTCATAGCTGTAATCACCATTACCACTGCCAACCCAGGTGTAAATGATATCCATAAATTTCGAAAAGTATCCACCTGCGGTGTACTGGCTGTAAATCCATACCCCACCGGTTCTTCCGGAGTAGCCGGCCTTAACAGCATCAGAACTGGTTGAACCACCGCCTTCAAACCATCCTGTAGAGTGCTGTATACTTCCGTTTGCATTCCATGATACTCCCGTACCGGTAATTGCCGCGCCAAGTCGGAGAGTTCGATCGGGGTGATAGATGCCATCTCTTCTGTCAATTTCTCCCCCTGCTGTTGCGGTAGACTTCCAGCTGCCTGTTTCAGCGTGAACTCCAATATCAGACGCTATCAATCCTCCCGAGAGGCTGTCTGACCAACTCTCGCCCGTGTAGGAAGAATTCATAAAAGGGGTCAGCGCGCCAAGTTGAACAGTTACATCAGTACCGATTACACCTCTCCTGCCTCCGATGAGAAGCTCAGTACCTGTTCTTGAAAGACCGTTAATTGAAATTGAGGCCTGCAGTGTTCCATGAAATGGAGTGTAGTCAACCCCGGCAACAGTTGAGGTACCACCCTCTTCCAAAAACCGCTCTCCTGCTGTAATAACCAGCGTATTTCCACCAAAATCTCCGAGTAAATAACTGTCTTTTCCCTTCCAGCCCGGGGGAAGTCCCCACCTCTCCAGATTTGCATCAGAATCAATTTCATCCGGAGCGTTGAATCCCCCGGAGACATATCTGCCGCTGAGGTTCATTACTGGCCCGGACTCCCAGGTGGTGATTGTCATCTCTCCGCCGGAAAGGGTTCCCTCCCTTGTTGTAGCTTCTTTGTTGAACAGGTTTCCCTGTCTTCTGGAATAATTGGAGAACACGGTGTAATTCTCTATTGCGCCAGCTTCACCTGTAATTGTGGAACCAATCAGATCTATTGAACCTGGTATGGATATGTACTTTCTGGCAAAATGAGTTCCCAGGGTTTCACCGGCCCAGACATAACCTCCTGTAGCAGAGTCATATATGTAGTCTCCGGAACCTTCAGGAGGTATTTGGAACTCTACATTCCAGTCCCCCATCAGCAGACCCGCCCAGGAATATCTGGAAAGGCTGTCCAGTGTGTAACTGCCATTATTCTCTCCAACATAAGTGCCACCGTCTATCCAGGCATCAGATGGACTCTCTCCGGCGTTTCTCAGCGCAGCTTCAACCTCATCGGTCATAACAAATCCCAGAGGTACGCCAGTGTTGTCTCCTCTTGAAAAACCTGTAAACCCAATAGACAGGTTTTCCAGAGGCTCAATAACTGTCTCCAGTCTGGTGAGATCCTTCCTGAATCCATCACCCTCTCTGTACCAGGATATGTCCACCCTCTGATCCCGCCTGATCAGTCGTTTTGTGGTAAAGGTAATAAGACCGGCAGCATAGTCAATTTCGTAATCGGCTCCTGATCCTCGCCGGATTCTTTCACCATCAAGAAACACCCTTTCACTGCCCGTGGTAACTCCACCTCCCGGAGCGAATGTGTATGGCCCCTGCAGCCCTTCCTCTGTAAGAAAAACTATCTTCTGTCTTTCGCTGCCGGTGGTTCCATAACCGCCGGAAAAATCGAATCTGTTCCCTGGTATTACCCCGGCGCTGAAGCCGCTTACCTCTGTTCGCCATGGAACCGATCCACTGCGTTCCCATTCAAGATCACCCATTTCAGCGTTCCATGTACTTCCGTCAACAGCAATGTAAACCTTATCCAGATCCGAGAGAGCTTCGGAAGAAGATGAACTCAGTGGCAGATCACGGTCAGTTATTTTTCCGTTGATTGCGATGCCCGGCGCAAGCATCCCTTCAATTGAGAGTTCAGTTCCCTGTGAGATTCCTCCGCCGGAGCCCACGGAAACACCCAGCCTTTTGGATCCGGATATGAAAAGCCCTTCGGGTATGGGATCATAAGCGGAGTAAAAGGCGGGGAGCTCGAAAGCCTCTCCCGTTTCCAGAGGACGAATATCGAGTCTGGATACCGACGGTATTGCTATTTCCAGTGTGTCGGCGGTAACAAAAACCGTATCTCCCTGTTGGGGAGCAGGACGCAGTAGAAGCCCGACTGATGAACCGCGGGAAGAAAGGATAACAGAGAGAGTATCACCGTTAGCAGTGGCGGTTATTGACTCTGGATCAAGCCATGGGGTTTCCGGCAGTGGAATGTATTCAACCCCGGAACCAACCACGACAAAACTGTAACCAACCAGATAAAACAAAATTGAAAAAAATGTCATTCAAGAACCATGGGAATAGAATTTCCCCAGAGAACTATTGTTTCTCCATCGGGGGAAGCCGAAACACGGGAATAAGGCAGATCAGTCAGCAGTGTATCTCCTTCATACTCTTGTAGAGTACCATCTCTGAGAAGTAGAATTTCCTCCGCTGTGAAACAGGCAGAGCCGTTCTCTGCCATTTTTACAGGAATCTCCCCTGATTCAATAAAGAAAATCCCCGCTGAGCCGCTGATGATTCCCCGACCGGTTCGTCTGCCGCAAAGCCTTGAATTTCTGTTTGCGCAATTCCTGGCAATGATCTCACCATTTGAAGAAATCACATTGCCGCGGATTGTGTCAACTATCCAGATACTTAAACCGGAAAAGAGGATGTCACCGGAGTTGAACATGGTTGTCTCCTCAAGGAGAATATCGTCCCGGTCATATTCGCAGATAACACCGGGCGTCTGGTACGCAACACACCATCTTCCGACGGGAGATAAGGCAAGCCCTGAAGGAAGTCCGGCAATTCCCGTTTCAAAGTACTCCTGCCCGCCATCGGCGTCCACTCTAATTACCGTATGTCCTGAAACAGGAAGCAGCCAGACAATGCCGGCTGCATCAATTTCGAGATCGGTGAGTTCAGTATCAGGAAAACTGTACGCCAGTGTCAGGAGTGTACTAACGCACCACAGCAACACGGCCGGTTTCCGTTCTAGACCCCTGTTGAAAACGATAAAAATAGATTCCTGAAGCAAGATCCGATGCTCCCGCATAAGTAAGAACGGTTTCTCCGGAAGACACGGAGAAAGTTACAGTCTCTACATGCGTACCTGTCTGATCAAAACACGACAGTCGAACAGGTTCTCCGGTTGAGGTAAACTGGAAATACAGGTCGCCCAGACAGGGATTAGGAAAGACAGCAAAGTTCCCACCGCCCCCAATACTACCTGCCGCAATATTCAAATCAAGACCGGCAAAGCTGTTGCACAGAAGCAACAGTGTTCCGGTATTCTCAAGGCTTACGGCCACATCGTACGCATTGCCTGCATCTAATTCCGTAACTGAAGAACCATCAAAGAAAAAGGCACCCAGATTACCGATTCCGCTGCCCTCGGCCCTGAGACTTCCTGTAAGATCATCCCCGATACTGTAGTAGTTACCCTGATATCCTGTTACATCATGCCATGGATCACTCCAGGGAGTTTCAGTGACTATCCCGGTGTAATCCAACCCGGGTCGGTTACCGGGATTAATTGTGTCGTAATCGGCAATACTGAAACTTTCCCAGCCGTAGCCCAGAGAATAGTCATCAATAAAGCAGGAGAGCATCCATCGAGAAAGAATTTCTTCCATATCAGCAGATTCGCCTGTAGCGGATTCAATGGCATCTATAACACCTTCAATACCTTTTACACTTCCATGCATGCTGTTCCAGATAAAATCCTTACCGCCATAGTTCTCAAACAGGTAGGAAAAGAAAAGGTATCCGGCGCCATACCCGGCGACCACTTTCTCGCCATCAGGGAATTCCGTCCATTTGATTGGGGAAACTCCTCCGAAATCAATAAATGTTTCAACCTGAAAGGCAGGATAGCCACAAAGAAATGTACCTGTCTGAGCCTGATTTTCCAGCACCCAGAGTTCCTCTCCGCTGAACGGTTTGATACCATACTGTATCAGATGAACCAGTTCATGGCTTGCGGTGTATGTAGCGTCCTCCATCCGGGCCGGGTAACAGTCTATGTAGAGCATTTCCACTTCATTTGAGTGACCGCCATAGTAGTTACGGGCTTCCCACTCGGTAAACATGTTATAGGGACTGAAGTATCCGGCAATATACCACCTCTGCCCGTTAACTCCATAGCCATCTTTAATATCCAGGATAAGACTGTAGATTCTTGGATCATTATCCATCAAATCAGGGATATCCCCAAAATACTCCGCATCCGTCGCTATAATTCCGGTTGTTCCCTCATAGGCCGCAGCAAGAGAATCCACTCCGCTCTGGTCAAAATTGATACCCCACTGAGTGTCTTCCACAAATATGTACGTAAGCTCACCAGAGAACCGGCAGGTGGCGCTTATGAGGTAAAACATAGGGATTGAACCGCTCTCGTTGATAGCCCAGAAGTTGATTACATCTCCAACCTCGTGGGAACCATCCTTGCCCGCGAGAGGACCGGTCGGTTCATTTACAGGATCATGCCGCAGATCCATCTGCTGTATTTCCGGGAAGTGAAAAGTGCCATCCACCGCGTAACGCCCCATACCGAGAATCATTGAAAGAAGTAAAAAGGTTGTCATTAGAATCTCGCTCCCACTGTAAATCTGACCGAGGAAAAGTCCGTACTCTCAGGAAAATCAATTGCCGTGTAAATTCCCGGTTCCGCGGGATCAAGAAGAGAAGCGTCAATAGCGCTCACTGCTCTGTTTACCACGGCAAATGCTGCCACATAAACGGTTCTTCTGAACCACTCGCGGCTTATGCGGAGAGCATCATCATAGTCATCGCGGGCTCCGGCACTTGACCAGCTCCAGCCATCGGAACCGTACCTGCTGTGGTTATCGAAATAGTTCTGCTGAGATTCCGGGTCATCTGGATAGTAATATCTCGCAAGACTCCGAATGTAGTCGTTGTACTCGGCACTGCTGGAGAAGTCTCCCACATCATCCTGAAAATCTCTGTCGCGGAAAGACACATCAATACCAGCCCGTTCCATAGCCAGATTTCTGTAATCATCCCGATTGAATATGCCCTGGAGATAGGAAACCCCTACACCTGTCCAGATTGAAGCCTCAAGCCCCATAAAAATGGCTCCCCGGGTGGAATGCCCGGCATGCAGCTGGCCCCACCCCGGAAGGACAATAGATCTGAGAACAGTTCCCTTGTCTGCCCCGAAGAGAACAGAGGAAACAATAAAAAGCATTGTGATTGTTCTTATCATATCAGTTCACCACCGCAGCGTGGAAGAGAGCCTCTGAGGTCTCTCCCGATGAAGTCAGTTCAAGGCACACATAATAAACGCCTGGCGCGAGGTTGTGTGTGTCCCACTCAACCTCCCATGGGACTCTGCCCGGGGCATCTCCGCTGTAATCCGCCACGAGCTCTCCCGCCACATTGAATATCCTTATTCTGTACTGAGCATCGCGACCTGGAACAAATCTGATCTGTCCGGTTCCCTGTGTTACGGGATTCGGCCACACAAAAAATTTGTCTTCATCAAGAAGATTTCCCGAGGATACAACAGATGGCAGATGCTCCAGTGGCCAGCATCTTTCTCCGCCTCTGTCCAT
>JAUVJW010000017.1 GCA_030596465.1 Candidatus Fermentibacteraceae bacterium
TCAAGGATAATTATCTTCAAAAATGATGATAAGCCAATTGTCGACATTTACCTTCTGGAATTGTTAACGGTTCCGGGAGGCTATACCGTCATGGTATAGCGCCGAACAATGATTCTACTGCCGTCAGTATATCTCGAGAATTTGTCTTTCTTGACTAACATGCATAGGGTGTTTAGCCGTGTCAATGGAGTCACACTCGACATGTAATGTAAACAGGCGTACACTAATGCACGGGTTTTACTTGGGTTAGTGGACATCTTTTAAAGCAGGAGGTTTGAAATGATACAGTATTTAAAACAGTATGAAAGCGAGTTAATTGACAAGGAGCTGGTGCGACAGAATCAGGTTCCATACATGGTTGGGTGGGTTAGGAAGTATCTTGCATTTAGCAGGCCGGAAGAGATGCTGTGTTCGCTGATTCTCTTGAGAGGGAGGGGCGGCAGGAATGGCAGATACGGCAGGCTCTGGATGCGGTGAAGATATTCCGCTCCATGCATCCTGCGGACAATTCCATCAGGGAGACCAGTCAGTCATTGAACCACTTGCTGAACTTCGAGATCGTTTGCGTGTACGGCATTATGCCAGGAGTACTGAAAAGTCTTATCTGTACTGGTTCGGAAGGTTGCGGCATCTATACAGAACTACCCTGTCAAGTAATAAGTGTCGGTGAGAAATTACTGTGTTTCGACAATCCGGAAGAATGCCACCTTAATCTATGTGAGAATGTGAAGTTATTTATGCGCGGATGCTTAGTATGCCCCGGAGCCTTTAATCACTGCCGATGGAGTCAGCATAAGAATTGCGAGATCCATCCAGAGAGACCAGTTATCAACATAGTATAAATCAAGTTTAACCATTTCATCAAAGCCCAGATTACTCCTGCCGGAGATCTGCCATACTCCGGTGACTCCTGGAATGGTGTGAAGTCTTTTGAAGTCTCTTCTACTGTATTCCTCCACCTCTTCAGGAAGCGGTGGGCGGGGACCAACAAGGCTCATCCTGCCGGACATTATATTGAACAACTGTGGAAGTTCATCTATGGACCATCGTCGAATAAACCTGCCTGTAACCGTAATTCTAGGGTCGTTTTTTATTTTAAACAAAGGTCCCTTTGACTCGTTCTTATGAGAAAGAGCCGCCTTTTCATTGTGGGCTCCCACGCACATGGAACGGAATTTGAGCATTTTGAAAGGTGTATTTCCCTTTCCTAACCGGGTCTGTTTGTAGAAAACAGGAAAGCCTGAATCAATAACAACTGCCAGTGCTGTTAGAATGAAGACAGGGGAAAGTATAATAATGAAAATTGTTGTGAGAATAAGGTCAATTGCCCGCTTAAGCAGCAGACCCCAGCCGGAGAGTGGTGCAGGTACCGATTCTATCAGTGTTGTTCCACCCATGTGCGCAACCCTGGCTGTAAGGCTGACCAGGGCAAAGATGTCTGCCGCAATTTTGTATTGAACACCGAGTTTTTCACAAGCCAGAATAACGGAGGACAATTTTTCCGGAGGAATAGAATGGTTTGCTACCACAAGTTCATGAATATCTTCTTTTCTGATGATTGCTTCTATTTTTTCGGTTGGCGTATCCGGATCGAGATAGTCAACAATGATGTAGTTGACCTGCGCTCTGTTTTCCATAAAACCGCCCAACTGCCTTGCGTGATCTGAGATTCCCAGAACAAGAACTCTTGAAGGCATACCTGTTCTGCTGCTTAGCTTTCGGAATTGTGAATGCCAGAGACTCAGGATAAGCGCTGAAGCGGGGAATGAAAAGATCAGAACAAATCTTGAAAAAAACAGTTGTCTGGTAATGAAGGTTGTTGCCAGTGTGAAGAGTACCGCCATAAGGGCTCCTCTGATAATTCCCGCAATTTCCTCAATCATTCCCAGCCCGAATTCCCGACGATACACCCCGAAAACGGCCATGAAGGTAACCTGAACGGAACCAAGTACCAGACCAGTTAAAAAGTAATGATAGACAGAGAGCCTGAAATCAGAACCCATGATATGAGCGAGAAGTGAGTGCCTTAACCAGAATCCTCCCATGAATATTGCGGTAATAAGCGCAATATCGGTTACAGGAAGAAGCCAGTACAAATTTCTTTGCTTCATCTTTTACCTCCGGGGCCGATACCAAACAGGACGGTGGGGTGGGTAGACATGAAAACGAGCATACTTTTCAGGTGGTAGTTAAGAGTTTTGCCTCCTGCTGTACTCTCCCGCCGGCATACATGACGGATCTCAGCTCTGGGTTCATACCAGATCTCCATACCCGATTTCCATGCCCTCCAGCACCATTCGACATCCTCAAAATATAGGAAATACCTCTCGGACATGAGGCCAACCTTCCGGCGACCACCGGGAGTCAGCCACATTGCGGCCCCAACCAGCCAATGAGGTCTGCAGGGATGGCTGGAAGAGTTGAACCGGTTCATGTGGTTGGAAGATACTTTTCCCCCCCATCCGGTTTTTCTCAGAGGAGTTCTTCTGGACGCAATAACAAGCGGATCAGGCCAGGTTCTTGCTGTGGATTGCCTGGTTCCATTTTCATCAACCATCGCGGGTCCGATTATTGCCGCGCCGGGATGGTCTTTTTGTAATTTACGCAAAGCAGAAATCGCACCGGGGAGAATTTCAACATCCGGATTCAGGAAGAAAAGACTGCCTTCGTCCACAAGGGCCGCTCCAAGATTATTTGCTTTTGAAAGACCGAGGTTGTGCTGGTTCAGTATTATTTTTACAGGCAGACTAAAGGATTCAATTATGTTAATCGTGTTATCTGATGAGGCATTATCTACGATCACTATTTCAGAAGGCTTTTCATCGGACGGAAGATCAAACAGAGACTTGAGTACTCCGCCGATTACCTGCCCGCTGTTGAAAGTCGTAATGATGGCTGACCATTTCATAGTGATAATATACAAAGAGGGAAGAGCCTTACGACTCTCCCCTCTGATAACCGGACTACCTGCTAAAGAGCCTTGTCCTTCAGGGCTTTTCCAGCCTTGAAGAATGGGACTTTCTTGGCAGCGTACATTCTTTTTTCTTTTGTTCCAGGGACGACTCCCTCACGGGCGGCTCTTTCCTTAACGCCGAATGTTCCAAAACCGATAAGAGAGATCTTGTCTCCCCTTTCAATAACACTGCTCACTCCGTCGATGAAGGCATCAACCGCTGCTGCCGCATCTTTCTTGGAAAGATCAGCTCTTTCCGCAACATATCCAACAAGTTCTTTCTTATTCAACTCCAAACCCCTTTCTCTTCCATTGTTTAACAACTTGAAAACACAGTGATATGTTTACATTAGAGCAGAGAAAGCCCTTTGTCAAGTGTTCACTGTATGTATTAAAAACTACTTGTGTGCTGTTCCACCTTGATATCGGGGAAAGCCTTGATATTAATCCGGAAATAAAAGCCGGAATCTATATCAGAAACATGTCGTGTAAATATGGCTTCCCAACTATCAAGATCGCGCATTATGGAGTAATTCTGGCTTATAAAATCATCACCAGTAATATCATAATAGGCTCTATAATTTATGGCCCATCGGGTAGTAAGATCGATACTAACGGTCAATCTCAGCTTGTTAAGATCGTCATCTTCGCCGTACAGAGATGGGCTCCAGTTGTGCGAAAGATTAAGTCGCCATGACAGTGGTGTAAGAATGAAACCCGAATCCGGGTGCATTGTGGGGTCATTTCCTGAAAGTTGGATGCTGGTTGTAAGTGCAATATTCTGGGCTTTTCCCGTGTAAGTGTTGTATGAGCCGTTGACTCTTGAGGAAATCCACTGAGCAGGGGTCAGATTCAGGCTGGCTGTAACTGGTGTGAATTCTTCTTCGTTCCTGTCCGGGCTCCAGCTTGAAGTCAAAGACAACTCCGCAAGTGTTCTTTTGTCAATGGTTCCTCTGCTGAGCCTTTTTCCCTCAAGTGTATTGAGAAGAGAAAAGGAAACAACTGTTCCGGAAGAGGGAAGAGAGAAGTCACTGAATCGGTAGTAAAGAGAGTCGGCATCCTCCGTTTTGTGGAAGTTTCCATCAGTAGCAAGGTATAGATCCGGTGCCCAGCTTGTTGATATGGAAGGAGAGATCGTATGGCGAAGAACAGAATATCCCGCCAGGTTGGAGGAGAACATCCCGTAGATATCTGTTGAGAGCGCGAGGCCAATAGAATTGTGCAGCCAGCCCGGGAATTTGCGTTCCTGGAGGTCTCTGTCATACACTGTGCCGGTTGTTTTCAACCAGGGGGATATGGCTAGAATACCGCCAGCGCGATTTGAACCGCTCAGGCTGGAAGATACTCTCAGACCTGAATTATAGAGAGAGGAATCCTCCCATTCTGTTTTTTCAGAAAGGTAGTGAGAATTGAAATTCCAGTAAAGGCTGTGCCAGATACGCCGGTCGACAGGATCCTGTGGTGTGCTGAATACAGGTGCTGATGGAAGGTTGTACCGCACATCAGGTGCGCTCAACTCTGAAAGAATTTCATTATCAATAGTATCAGGCAGGGCATCCAGATACTCGGTGTATTCAGTGTTGAGCTGGGCACTGCCTCTACCGATGTTTCTTGAAAGAGAGAGCCATGATCTGAGCTGTCCTTCCATTCTGTCCTGCGGATCCTGCTGAGTTTCCTCAAGATATGACCTGTCACTGATGAAGTTACCTGTGAGTCGAACCATTGTTCCATCGGGAAGTTCCTGTGTGTGTGATGATTCAATAAGCCACCTGTCACGGCTCCTTTCAAACTGACGACGCCACTGAATTCTGCTTCGCCCGTTCATCACATAACGGAGATTGTGTCTTTCTGTCATTGTAACCTGAAATCTGGTTTTCTCCATGAGATCTGAACTGATCAGGAGATCAATGTAATCAGAGAAGCCAAAGTAGTACCCGACTTTTCTAATATATCTGCCGTCACGGGAAGAAGATCCCAGGGTTGGGATGGTGAAGCCGGAGGATCTGCCTCTTCTGATGGGAAAGACCACATAGGGAAGCCAGAAAACAGGGGTATCTTCTACATAGAGGATAACAGGTTTAGCTACAGCCTTGTCATCCGGATAGACCTTCATAATTTCTGCCCAGAAATAGTAGTCGAAAGTATCTTTTTCGCAGGAAGTGAAAACTACATTAGTCAGATTAAATTCGTCCCTGCTGAGCATAGTAACTGTTTCACTGTTGTACTGTGCCCTGTCATAGAAGGAGGTTGTAGAGAATGTTCTGGCTGTGGCCGTAGGAGTGTGATAAATAAGTGCGGTTCCGGTGGCGGTTTCTCCGCCCTCCGCAATTTCAACATTACCTGTCGCCAGAACGGTTTCTTCTGTTGATGAGTACCTGATGGTATCTGCGACAATACTCATCTGTTTGTGTTCAATAGAGGCTGTGCCGATCAATATCAGATCTTCGTCGGTTATGCTGAAAACAAGAGAATCAGCACTGTATGCCATTGACTCCATTGGTTCGACACCTGTTGTATCCGGTTGAGAAAGCAGCAGAAGAAGGCACACTCCTAGCATTGTTTCGCAACCATTGATGCAGCGCCAAACGCTCCTGCGGTTGGTGAATTCTCAAGAAGAGAAACATTCCATTTGTGTTTGCATCGCTTTTTGTATTCCAGCATGGCGGATTTTTCGAAGTGGTTAATTGTTGTGGATAATCCTCCGCCAATGAAGAAGCCCATAGGAGAAAAACAATTTGAAAGATTTGCAAGTCCGAGACCTACCCATCTTCCGTATTCCCTGAAGGTTTCAAGGGCGGAAACTTTTCCCTGTGATGCCAGGGCTGCTATTTCGCCGGGGGATGCCTTTTGTCCGGTAAGCCTTGTGTAGTACCATTCCAGAGCTTTTTTGCCAGCATACCTTTCCCAGCAGCCGTCTGAACCGCATGGACAGGGAACGCCACCCTCCCGAACTGTGGTATGGCCAAATTCGCCGGAGTAACCGGTTCCATAAATTATGCTGCCCTGGTTGATTATTGTTCCTCCGATACCAGTGCCCAGGGTGATGAAAAGCCATAGCCCCTCAGACGGAATTCTTCCAGAGTTGATTGCCCCGATTGCAAAAACATTGCAGTCATTGTCTACAATCACCGGAACCTTAAGATGCCTTCTGAGGATTTCTCCTGCATTTATGCCGTTCCATAAAGGGAGATTAGGGCTGAATCTTACCACTCCTCCCGCGCGTTTATCAATGTGACCGGCAGTGCCAAGACCCACTGCTGCCGGTTTTACATCCTCAGCCAGAATGAGTTCTGAAATTTTTGCCAGTAATTCTTTCGGTTCACAGTCTACACCTGTGGAAATAGTATCAACAACTCTGAAAACATCATTTGTCAGGCATCCGATTTTTGCGCAGGTACCGCCTACATCAATACCCCAGTAGGTTTTACCCGAATTGTTACTCGATTCCAATGATCTCCCCGTCAATTACTGTCATCATGGGCCAGGAGATTCTTGTTTCAGTATCGCTTCCCAGAATACATCTACCGGATGCACCGTACCAGGGTTCCATGGAGGCTAGTTTTCTGGAAATTCTGCTTCTGGTGGGGTTTGAAACCTGATCCCAGGCATCCAGCAGTATACCTGCGGCGTCGTATCCCTGAGCCGAAATCGAAGTTGGTTCCTGCCCGTAGGTTCTGTTGTAGTTGTACACAAATCGGGCTGTTTCCGGATATAGGGAATTGAGGCCGAAGGCAACGGTAAAGATCGCACCTTCAACATACTCTCCGCCATGCCGAAGAAGCAGGTCATCATCCCAGCCCGAAGTACCGAAGAGAGGTACTTCAAGACGGTAGAATTTCAGTTGAGGCGCAATTTGTACTGCGTCCCATGCCGATACGGGAAGAAATACAGCCTGGGGAGAACAGGCTTTTAATGAGGTTATTTGAGATCTGAAATCTGTATCTCCCGGCTGGTATCCCTGTGAAGATACAACGGACCCTCCCATTCTCTCAACCACTGCCCTGAACTGTTCAGCTTCTCCCGAAGCTTGTGCAGTGTAGGGATAGATAACTCCAAAGCGGGTAAAACCCCGATGTCTTACAGCATATTCGGCCACAGCGGCTGCCTGATTTCCTTCGCTTACTACAAGTCTGAATACAGGGCTGCCAATGTTATCAACATCTCCAGAGGTTGCGGTAGGGGAGAGGAGAGGAATTTCTTCCCTCTTTGCTGTGGATGCCGCGGAAAGAGTTGATGAGCTGGTAAGCGGTCCCAGAATGGCCACGCATGAGGGATTGTCCGCAAGTGATTGCATTAGTTCCATGAGCCGCGCCGGATCACCCTGAGTATCAAAATTAACCAGTTCAGGTGCATCGGAGTGCATTTCGGAAAATCGATCGAATGCCAGATGAGCGCCCTGTGAAACTTGTTTCCCGTAGACAGAACCTTCACCGGTAAGTGGCATCAGCATTGCAATCCATGTAGCACTTCCGGTTCCCGACTGTCCGTAATCCGGTCGACCCCAGGTGTTGTGCGCACCAGGATACAGTCTGTCAATCTCCTCGCCGTACAGTACTGCTCTTGAAATATCACCGGTTGCGGCAGATCGCTCCTCAAGTTCAAGAAGCACATAGAGTTCCAGCCATCCCCTTTCTCTGTAACCTGCCAGAACATCTGTTCTGACATTGCCAAGCTGTTCCCGGCAGAGTTCAATGGCTACCTGAATTCTGTATTCGTCGAGATTCTCGATGTTGGTTGAAGCGAGAGTATTCAGAGATGAAGATGGAGAGGATGCAGCCTCTATACGGGCTTTCAAAAGAAGTGCCCGGGCTTTTACAACCGGGTTGGATGAAGATGTATATCTGGATGCTGCTGCCAGAGCCTCATCTTTTCTACCAAGAGCAAACAGACATTCTCCTCTTGAGACATTCCATAAAGGAGCCTCAGGATTGGAGGCTTCAGCGTTCAGGGCCGAATTTAAAAGCTCAAGAGCTCTTTCGGGATCACCATCTTGAAGCTTTCTTTCTGCCAGAGCAGCTTTTTCCGATGCTGTAGAATATTCATCCACACCAGTTCCGCAGCCGGCAAAGACAAAAATGGCTGATAAAACAACAAAAAGAAATCTTGATTTCAAATGGAATACCCCCTGTGTTGTAGTGAAAATTATCTAAGAGCGTGATTGACAATGGCCGACGCCTCATTCCTGGTCACGCTTCTAGGAATATCATTTCTTATACACGGAATAGCAATAAGAAAAGGGGTCCCGCGAAAGGGACCCCCATAAAGAGAAAGGTCTGTGTTATTCTCCTGCTGATTCCTCAACAGGTATATCCATAGGAATGAATTCCTCGATTGGTATTTCCATGTTGTCAATCATCCACTGAGCATCATCCGCCAGTTCAGAATCAGGATATTCCTGAACAAGAACAGAGAATGCGTTTCTGGCGGCATCAAAATCCTTAATCTGCTCACTGAAAGTGAAACCAATAAGGAACTGCGCCTGATCACATCTTTCATTCTCGGGATACCGGTCAAGGAAGAGTTTGAAGTAGGTAATCGCAGTCTCCGGGTCAATAGACATTGACTCCTGAGCCATGATCATCAGGCTGTCGGCTCCAATTGATTCCGACGGCAGGAAAGCATTTTCGTTGATTTCAACCTCATATTTTTCCCTGAGCCTCGGGAAGACTGTATTGTAGAGGTAGTCATTGACAATTCCAGGCCTGAGAGCAGCCTGAATGGATTCACGAACTTCTGCAAGAGGTTTTACTCCATCCTCAAGTCTGTCGCTAATCATTAAAAGAGTGATGCCGAGGTTTGTGGGAACAGGTCCGAATACCGTACCGGATTCCGAGTTGTGCATTTCTTCAGCGAACTCAAGATCCCCGGGGATGTAAGGAACAGGAGCGTTCATCGGTATCCAGCCAAGGTCGCCCCCCAGAGACGCAGTAGGTGAGTGGTTAGAGAACTGTGCAGCCGCGTCTTCAAAGGTCATTCCATTTTCAAGAGCGGCAAGAACCTCAGTCATTTCCTGATCAGACTCAGTGACAATGGCAGATACCTGTATCTGGGCGTACTGATGGTAGATATCTCCGGTGTGCTCATCGTAATAGGCCACAATGTCTTCTTCGGCGACTTCAGCGGTTTCTACCACGAAGCGCTGGTAGTACTCCTGAATGAGAGCGCCTTTTGTGGTTTCTTCCACCTGCTTCAGGGCCTCCTCAACTTGAGCAACTACAGAACTGTCCTGGTCAAGTCCCGCCTCTACTGAAGCAAGTCTGATAAGTTCTCTTTCAATCATGCTGTCCAGAATAAGCTGCTTGCCCTCAGGTGTTTCGTAACTGGCTCTCTGGTATGGCGGGATGACTTCCAGTTCAGCGAGAATCTCTTCTTCCGTTATTGAAGTCTCGTTGATCACAGCGTAAACTCCGTCAACAGGAGGATTGTTTACTGTTACTCCGTATGTCTCGCGAAGATTCGGCATGAAGGTATTCCGGAAGTAGTCATTAACAAGGGCTGGTCTCAGCATATCTTCTATAGATGCTCTAACCTCATCCATGGAGTCAAAGGATTCCGGTCTTTGCTCACGCACCAGGAATATGTGTGTTCCAAGGTTGGTCTCGTACGGAGGAAGAATTGTACCAGGTTCAGTGCTGAGAAGAAGAGAAAGAAGTTCCTGATCCTCTCCCACGAAAGGTATATCGAGTCTTTCGCCGGTCCAGCCAATACTTCCGCCCTGGGATGCCGTGGCTGAATGCTCGCTGAGCTGAATAGCAACCGAGTCGAAGGGCATACCGCCATCAAGAAGCGCCTGTGCCTCTGCAAGAGCTTCATCACTGCTCACGAGGATGTGTGAAACCATTGCTACCGGATCATTTCTGTACTGCTGAATATTACTTTCGTAATAATCTGCGACGAGAGAATCGGGAATTACCACAGACTCAATTATCTTTGTCTGGTAGAAAACCTGGCCCATGGCTCTTGTTCTGACCTCATCGACCTGTTTTTCTGCTATACCAATCATGGCAAGAACGGTTGAATCTTCTGCAAGACCCTCATCTATGGCGGCGAGAATAAGAAGTTCCCTTTCGATTATGTGATCAAGAAGGGCTCTCTTGCCACGAAGAGTTTCAAAAGAGGCACGCTGATATGGAGGAATTCTTAATATTTCAGAATCAATATCCTCCATGGTGATGACTGTTTCACCAACCCTGGCTGCATCTTCCGCACCGAGGGGGGCGGATCCACAGCCGGCGATGATAAGGGACAGAGCAATTACGAAAGGGATAAGAATATTTTTCATGACTTGTGTACTCCTTGGTCGGTATGCTGGTCTTCAGCGGTGGTATAAGATATTAACCCTCTGGCGAATTCAGCCATTGCGGCTTTCACTGAGTTCTGCTGCGGGTTATCAATTTCAGGTATAAGGCAGGGGGCACCATTTCTGAGAGCGCGAACCCTTTTTGCCATGGCCAGAGCAAGCTTGTACTGATTGGTGCTTGCCGTAGCAAGATTTTCAACTCCTTCAAAGGATTTCATTCTTGAGCCTCCATCTATTCGTGTTGTATATCATTGTTAAGAATTGTGATTGGCAATATACAAAAACATACCCCGGAAGAGGGTGGTTGTTCCTCGTCCGGGGTATGTTTGCTTATACTGTTCTTATTCAGTCTCTTCCGGGGTACTGTAGTTTTCCATAAGTATTTCCCATCTGGGGGGATTTACCAGATCAACTTCTCTGAGTTCTGTTTTTATGTAGCCCAGCTCTGTCCGATCCCACAGCCGTACAATTGAAATGTTATCGTTGTCACCGGCAATGGCGCCGTCAGCTCTGCTTGGAAAGTTAAGAGGTTGCTGGTAACGGACTTCTACCCTTGAGGTATCCGGATCAGATGTGGTATATGCCACGAACACCCAAGTTTGAACATTTATAGAATCACCTCTGGCTCGTCCTCTGCCATCCGAATTTTCCCAGAAAGTAACTTCTGTATCCTCAATGAGTTCAAACACATATTCTCCACCCAGGGGATCCGACAGTTCAAATACATTGATCTCCAGATTTTCAACATCAGTGGGTTTGAGTATTGAAGGATACCTGCCTGCGAGGTATGAGGCCTGTTCTTCGCTGACTCTGATCAGGGCGGATCTTGAAACCTCGACTCTCTTGTTCTGGGCGTACTCCGGGAATGGTAATCTGGAGAAAGTCTCCATCCAGTCTGCCTCCAGGAACAGTGAATCAGGGAAATCCTTCTCGATAAGACCACCCACTAAACCACCATGCCTGTCATGATTGGGGCAGGAAATGGCAAACTGGGTACCCAGAGCTAGTTTGGGATCGTAATGATACATCGAATCGGGGAAGCCGTCCGTGCGAAGTGAAGGACAGACACCCATGGTGTCTGAGAAACCACCGTAGGCAAGAAGGGAATCAAGGGTAGGAGCAGGAGAACCTTCGTTCATATACATGTGATCTATGTTCGCTTTAGCAACGGCATACATCTGAACCCTGCAGTTCTCGCGAGGAATTCTGTACATTTCAACCCGCTGGTTAATTCTGAAAATAAGTAAAGCAGCAAGGAGTACAATCAGCACTCTTACAAGAACCTTTGAACCCATTTAGACCCCTCCGAAGGAATTGGTATTTGGTGTTTCGAATATCAACACTAATTTACGACTCTCTCTCTCTGTCTGTCAATAACCAATCTGACTGCCAGCTTAATCCGCTACCGGTACTATCGGTTCATCAATCCGAATCCGCACAGAGCCCTCCGAGTATGCAACCATTTCGCTACTGAAAGCAAGTGACACGGTGGCGTGACCGGAACTGATGCTGACAGCCTCAGTGGTTACACTGTCCATTGATAAGACAATTGAAGACGGTCCGGTGACAGTGATGAACTTCGGATCCACTGAAACGAGACGAAACCGGGATGGGATTCCGTCGGAAGACAACACCGATACCGGAACCTGGCGACTTATCACTGTATCCAGGGTGCAGGATATCTGGTCAGGCATCAGACGAGAGACTGTTATGGCACCCTGCGGATGAATATCTGAAGTACTTAACCTCAGGTTTATATATGCTGGAAAAGATTGGATTCCACGAAGTTGAACATTTCTGTCAATCCGGGTCAGCGGGGAGCTGATTTGATGAGTAAGCATTTCCAGGCCGGAACCGGTGAGACTGACAAGAACTGAATCCCCGTTGTTTTCCAGAACCACATAGTTATCTGCGGTTTCAAAAAACAGGGGAAGCTTAACCGTTACCGAAAAATCCTCGGCATCAATTGCCGCGCCCCAGATCAGTGTTCCCACCAGGAGAGCCAGTATTACCCGGCTGGTTTTCTCAACCCTTGTCAGTTCAGTCTTCATTGCCGGGTGTATTGAAGCCGATGGCATTCTGCTCTCTGGATTCTGCCAGAGTACCATTCTTTGTTTCGTAGGTTTTTACCTGTTTTGTGAGTTGCTCTGCGAATGCTTTGGCTGCGTGCGGGGACATAATAACTCTTGATTTCAGGCTGGCAGCAGGTGCCCCCGGCATTATTCTGGCAAAATCAAGTACAAATTCAGCCCTCGAAAATGCTACCATTACAAGGTTGCTGTAGGTTCCGTCAGTATCTTCGGGTTTAACATTGATGCGGGGTCTTTGTTTTACCATTATTTTATCTCCATCGTTTTTTGTTTCTCTATGTAGCATTGTATGAACAGGAGTGAAGGTCAAGGTTTGGAGGCAATATTGAAATTTGACAAGAATGCGCAATGTCTTCTTCGGAAGTTTGACGGGAAAAAAATACTGGTTGCGGGCGATCTCGTACTGGATCATTATCTGGACGGAGCGGTTTCGAGGATATCTCCCGAGGCACCGGTTCCCATTATCTCCCTGGAAGACGGTTTTGAAAGATGGATACCGGGCGGAGCTGCAAATGTGGCGTTGAATGTGCTTTCCCTCGGCGGCAGGCCAGTCATGGCAGGAGTCGTTGGTGACGATAGAGAGGGAAAGATACTGATCAAGCTGCTTTCAGACGCCGGTGTGAATGTTGATGCAGTGATTCCGGACAGCAGCAGACCAACCACAGTGAAGACAAGGGTTATGGGAAGAAGTCAACAGTTGATGAGGATTGACAGAGAGAAAACTCATTTTCTTACTTTTGATATTGAAATTATGATCAGGTCTCGAATTGATTCAGTTATGAACGAAGTCAGTGCTGTTATTCTGGAAGATTACGATAAGGGGGCTCTCACTCCCGGTATGATAGAACACATCATTGGAGATGCCGTTGAGAGAGGAATGTATGTTGCGGTGGATCCTAAGATCAGGAATTTCTGGAATTTTAACAGTTGCAGTCTTTTCAAGCCCAACCGGCATGAAGCCGGTAAAGCGCTTGGTATGAACATTAATGGCGTGGACATGGCAATAACGGCTGCCAGGGAAATACGAAGGGATATCTCCGCGGAAGCTGTTCTGATCACTCTCGGTTCCAGCGGTTCGGTACTCGTTTACGGACAGGATGATTTGTCACAGCATTTTCCCACAGTTGCCAGACATGTTTTTGATGTATCAGGCGCCGGGGATTCAGTTATTGCCGTAATGGGTCTCGCCGGTGCCTGCCGCATGGCTGTTGCTGATGCCGCAAAACTTGCTAACCTTGCCGCTGCCGCGGTGTGTGCCGAACCCGGAGTTTATGCGGTAAAACCCGAAGATATTATCAGGGAGGCCATCAGATTTGAGTGACTGCACAAACAGAGTGCCGGTTGTTTCTGTGGAAGATGCCGCCAGTCTTGCCCGCGAGCTGCGGAAACAGGGGAAACAGATAGTATTCACCAACGGGTGTTTTGACCTTCTTCATCCCGGACACCTTGAAATTCTGGAAAAATCCAGGGAAATGGGAGACTGTCTTTTTGTCGGGCTGAACACCGATGATTCTGTAACAAGACTAAAAGGATCCTCCAGACCGGTTCAATCGCTGGAGAGCCGCGCGGCGATTCTTTCCAGTCTCAGATCTGTGGATTGTGTCATCCCGTTTTCGGAAGACACACCTATCAGCCTTATAAAAATGATTCTTCCTGATGTTCTGGTTAAAGGGGGAGACTATACGGTTAAGCAGGTAGTTGGAGCAGAAATTGTTATGGAAAACGGGGGCAGAGTGGAAATTGTACCTCTACTGGAAGAATATTCCACAACATCCATTGTGAGGGAACTGCACAAATGCCCGGAAAAGACTGTTTTGCGGTAGTTGAAATATTGATCTGGAAGCTTTACGGATAAATCCTTTTCTTTTTTTAACTGTCAGGCTCAGATTACCTGTAATACCCTTTTATGGTTATATTACTTGCTCTTAAGGTTCTAAGAGAATTACCGGAATAAGTTTTCTGTCGGCTCTACGCGGTTCTGAGATTGCCCGTAACCGGGGGGTTGAATTAACCTTGATGGTGTTGATGCGCTGTACAATCCCGGCATACGCCCCCGCTTATGAAGTACTTATGGGGTTGACCCGGTAATTCGATTGAACCATAAACGCTGTTGCTCCAGAGTGTATTAGGGAAATCACAAAGTTTGGTGTATGGAGGCTGTTTTGAATCTGAAATTACTGTTTGACTGTTTTCCTCCCGTTGTGGCCATACTGGCTGGTGTTGCCGCCTGGCTAATCTTTCTTACGGTGAAGAAGAAACCACAGGGAACCGATAAGATGAAGAGGCTTGCATCGATGATTCATTCCGGTGCGATGACCTATCTCAAGACTCAGTACAGGATTCTATTCATTTTTGTTCTTCTTGTGGCAGTTCTTCTATTCTTTGGAGTTAACAGGGCCACATCCATTGCTTTTGTAGCTGGCGCTATTTTCAGCATGATTGCCGGAATAGCCGGTATGAGTGCGGCTACAATGGGCAATGTCAGAACAACCCACGCTGCCAGAAGTAACATATCCGATGCTTTGTCAGTTGCCTTCGGCAGTGGAAGCGTTATGGGATTTGCTGTCGCGGGTCTGGGGCTTCTTGGAGTTTCCGCTTTCTACCTGATATTTCACGAGGTGGAAACAGTAAGGGTATTCCTTCAGAATTTTCTTGGGATGGAAACTATTGACCTGAACAGTATTGCCGGTTTCGGTATGGGTGCCAGCAGTATTGCGTTATTCGCCAGAGTTGGCGGAGGTATTTTTACTAAAAGTGCCGATGTGGGCGCAGATCTGGTTGGGAAGATAGAGGCTGGTATTCCCGAGGATGATCCACGTAACCCGGCAGTAATAGCAGACAATGTCGGAGACAATGTTGGTGATGTCGCGGGAATGGGAGCCGATCTTTTTGAATCCTTCGTCGGCTGTATTATTGCCGCGATTGTTCTGGCGTTCGGTATGGACGAGGCAGGAGTTTCCGCGCTGTTTACCGGTACTATTGATAATGCTGCTCATATAGGGAGAACATCTCTCATTGCACTTCCGCTTGTTCTTGCGGCGCTTGGAACACTGGCAAGTTTTGCGGGAGCCATATTTGTAAAGCTTTTCAGAAAGGGATCGCCCCATGAAGTGCTTCGCAATGCAACATTTATCAGTGCGGGGCTGGCAGTCCTGTCAGCTTTCTGGATGGTTAATTTTCTTGGTGTCTCAATTGGAGTTTTCTGGGCAATCACGGTTGGTGTGATTGCGGGGACCGCTATTGGTCTTATTACAGAGTATTACACCAGCAGCAAGCCGGTACGGCGGATAGCAGAGGCCACAAAAACAGGTCCGGCAACAACCATTATTGAGGGTATTGCGGTAGGCATGGAGTCTACACTGGGCCCCATACTCTTCATAGCTGCTGCCATTCTTATAAGCTACCATTACGCCGGTCTTTACGGCATCGCGCTTGCCGCTCTGGGTATGCTTATGAATGTAGGAATGACAATGTCTGTGGATGCCTACGGGCCTGTCGCTGACAATGCTGGCGGTATTGCCGAGAGGGCTGGTCTTCCTGAAGATGTCAGAAAAAGAACTGATAAACTTGACGCACTGGGCAACACAACTGCCGCTATGGGCAAAGGCTTCGCAATTGGTTCCGCGGCATTGACTTCTCTTGCTCTTTTCTCTGCCTATGCGGAGGTTACCGGGCTGTTTAAAGA
>JAUVJW010000104.1 GCA_030596465.1 Candidatus Fermentibacteraceae bacterium
AGAGGAGTTTTACCTTTCATCAGCCAGGGGGACACAGTTCTGGATGTAGGTTGTGGAACAGGAGAAACTCTTGAAGTATTGAGAGATGAAAGGGAAATTAGAGGTACCGGTCTGGATATTTCCCAAAGGGCTCTTTCTGTTGTGAAGAAAAAAGGGTTTGAAGTGTTGGATACTGATCTCTCCCTGCCTGGCAATGAGCTTCAGGGCCAGTGGGACCACATAGTTATGTTTGAGGTTGCCGAGCATGTAGTTGATACAGAGGTAATGCTTGCCAATTTGAAAGGGCATTACAGAAAAGGTCTTTATGTTTCAACACCTAATCTTGGTTATCTGGCTCACAGACTTAGAATGCTTTTCGGACGATTTCCTGTAACTTACATATCGGATCCGAGAGAGCATCTCAGATACTGGAGTGTTAAGGATTTCATTTACTGGTCTAAAGAACTGGGATACTGTAAACCTGAAGTTTTGGGACTGAGGGGAAAGCCCGGAATATTCAAACTTCCAGCAAGATTTCCCTCTCTTTTTGCAAGTGAAGTGGTATATCGTTTTCACCCCTGAAAGGGCTACTCCCCAATCAACCTGAGCACGGCCATTGCTTGTCTGGCAACCGGGGGATCGATCATCTTGGAGCCAAGAGCAATTGCCCCGAGTCCCTTTGCCTCGGCTTCTTTCATTGCCGCTACTATTTTTCTGGCTTTGTCGATCTGAGCTTCCGAGGGCATGAAACCGTCTTCAACAGGTTTGACCTGTGAAGGATGAATACATCCTTTGCCGACAAATCCAAGAGTTTTTGCCTCCGCTATGCTTTTCTGTAACCCTTCTTCATTTTTAACATCCGCATAGACAGTGTCGATAGGTTGCAGATCTGCCGCTCTTGCTGCTAGAACAACAATGCTTCTGGCTGTGAAGCTTTCAGTTCCCTCCGGCGTGGGCATTATTCCTATTTCCGCGGTCAGATCCTGGAGACCAAGGGTGAGCGCTGCCATTTCCGGAACGGAATCGGCAATGGAAAGGGCATTGAGGATACCTCTGGGGCTTTCGAGGATGGGCATAAGCCAGGGGAAGGAATTTCTGCCGCAGAGATCCATAACAGTCTCCACCATGTCTCTTATAGCGGAAACATCATCCGCCAGTTCAATCTTGGGTAGAAGTATGTGTTGAACAGGCTGGGGCACAATCCAGCTGAGATCGTCAGCGGCTCTTTCTCCCTGGTTTATTCTGACCATTACCTCGGTATCGCCGAAGTCTGTATTAGCCAGTGCGTAAGAGACAAGTATTCTGGCTTCATCCTTTCTGTCCGGGGCAACACTGTCCTCAAGGTCAAGGATAATTCCGTCTGCGCCCGCCGCCGCCGCTTTCTCAATGAACCGGGGTCTGTTGCCGGGTGCATAGAGTCTGCTTCTGCGAGGTCTGTCTTTGGGTTGAATGGTCCAGTTTGCAGCAGGAGGAAGAGGAAGAAAATTGTCTCCAAGCTCTTTTCTCACAGCCGCTTCAAATCTGGCAGCGGCAACCCAGGGAGCTGCGCCGGAGTCTTCGCCGGTAACTGTTCCTTTTGATATCTCAAGTCTTTCCGCTGTTTTTAGAATTGCCCGTTCCTGTTCCGCTGTAAACCCGAAAAGAGAGAGTTTTTCGTTTTCTGGAGAAAATTCAACAAGAATATCGGACTTAACTTTGGGCCCTGCGTAACCGGCTTTTGAGGACATTATTAACCTCCTGTTAATTATCCCGGTAGGCCGGGCATGTATTGCAGTCTGAATCTGTTGCGCAGCCTGTTTCATTTGTTAAAAGAAATGTAAACCCTGAATCGGGAGCGCACCTGAAACTGTATCGAGCCAGATACTGATAAACTATGCCTGCCCGTTGTATATCGTAGGGTTCGTATTCTATAGCGAACAATCTGAATCGTCTTTCATCTGCGAGGACATTAGCATCAACCTGCCACGGAGAGAGTTCAGCTTCAGAGCGGAAGTCCATCCACCACGGGGCAATTACACCGGAGAGTTCCGGAATTGACCTGAGAGCATTTTCCCAGTCAGCGGTAGAGGACTGAATCAGTATAATCTCCGGGCCTTCTGCGCCCCGCAGGTGATTGAACATGTCAAGACCCCGGTCTCCGTCCATGTCAGAAAAGGTGAGAATGTAGAGGGTATCTTCATTCAAAGCATTATAGATGTTGGCAGATCCACTTCCGCCGGGTTGACCGTGTTCCTGCACATCAACAATCACATCACCTGAATTGAGCACATAGCCGGCAAGTCCCTGGATACCAATGATGCCGAAGTAGACAGCAACAAAAATAGCAGCATATTTGGCAACAGAGTTCAGCCACCTTTTCTTGCTGAAAAGCCCGACAACCGCAAAAGGAAGCATGTACACAGTGGTGCCCAGAAAAAAGCCGGTAAAGAGCATTGCTCCGTTCATGGCTCCACTTGCACTAAAGGCACTGGTAAGAGCGATAAGAAACGCAGGGCATATGGTGAATCCGGTAAGAATCCCGAGAAGCATGGGACTTTTTGTAAGTTTGGCCCATTTGGGAATGTTGCAACCGCTACAGGTTTTGTTTACTCTTACAACAGAAGTAACAAGGTAAACCGAAAAAAGAATGTATCCTGAATATGAGAGCGGGATTCTTATGGAGGAGGGGATTGCTCCACCGATAAATCCCATAATTGCTCCGAAAGCAGCGTAAGAGACAAATCGCCCAAGATTTAACATAAGAATAGTGACAAAGGATTCTTTGGCCGTTCGGTTTTCACTTAGAAGATAGGTAAGATAAATTGGACCACAGGAAGCCAGGCATGAAATACCGGTAGCCAGCCCCAGCCCGGTTCCCTCCGCAAGTCCGGTGAACATTTATTAAGTCCCTTCGTCTTTGAAAAAATGCCGCGATTGATCCCTGTAAGATAACAACCGCGGCAAGTATTGTTGCAGTATTCTAGTACTCTGTATACCCTAAACCTTCGCATCCTGCTGGCTCTCCAGAGCCCCAGCGGCGTTACTGGTTCAATAACATAGCGTTGCTATGCGCATAAACCAGTGCCTTGCTGGGACTCAGGATAGCGGCGCATTATACCGAAATATTAAGGCGTACAGAGCACTAGAACGGTGCGGGGTAGAAGCCCACACCTCCTCTGATTTTGCCCCATACATCATTGGGAGCCAGGTTGGAGGCTTCACGTTCGTACACAACAAAGGTGTTCAAGCCGTTCCGCATACGGAACTCAAAACCTCCACCGATGATTTCTCTGGTTCTGTATCCTCCGGTGCCTTCAACGGAGCTGGGTCCGTACCAGAGTTTACCTGTAACCAGAGCGGACAGGCCGCCGTAAAGACTGATCCGACTTTCCAGTTCGCCGAGTCTGGTTGTGATTGCGGATTCAGTAAGCTGGCCGCCTATCATTATTGAAGAGCGAACATTGCCCCAGCCGCTGAACTTATACAGACTTCTGATTGCGCTCTGGAACGGGCCGAACCTTGTTTCATCCTCATAGAAATCTGCCGCCTGGCTGAATGTGATATTGAACACCACATTCCTTGCTAAATTCTGACCAGCCCTCAGTCTGGCGGTAAATCTGTCGGGAAGAGCCAGACCGGTATAGTCTTCTCCTGTGTAAAGAGAGTATTCTGCTTCAGCGGCGATGAAAGTCATTGCGGGGAAACGCATAGGCTTGTATCCTGCTGAAATATCAACGCGGGACCAGGTTCTGTCATAGTCAAAACCATCAAGCTTTGTCTGATGGGAGATTCCCCCAACGGCAAGATAACCGCCGATTGGGGTATGCCACAGCACATCTCCTCCGTAACTCATCTCTGTCCACTCCGTGTCATCAATATCGGAATCAAGGGCTGTAACATCTTTTTTCCAGTATCTGCCGGTTCCACTTACCTCGAAAACGCCCGGAAGTAAGTAGGCCAGAGAAAGCCCGGGCCTCAAGGCAGAGTTTCTGTAGCCCTCTCCCAGAGAAAGAGGCAGTACTACATCAGCACTGTCTATATCATTGTCCAACTGTATTTCCGGATTCACAGTGAGGCCGCCGAATGTAATTCTGCCTTCAAGGTGAGTTTCCAGATGATTTCTGTTAAACCGAGGAATAACTGCGCCCTGGCCACTGGAAATTCTATCTACATCAAGAAGAATATTCCAGTTACTGCCATCCATTCTGAAGCCTCCCTGACCCCACTTGTGAAGACCTTCGCCGTAATTAATGCTGTCGGAAACAACATTCATTTGACCGTAACCCTCGAAGCTTACAGCTAAAGCGGTGGCTCCCGCAAGAAGCAATACTGCAAAATATTTCATTAGTATATTGCTCCTTCCGGGCAGACTTCAATGCATCTGTTGCACTGGTGGCAGAGACCCGGATCTATCACAGCATCTCCATCGATAATTTCTATGGCACCATAAGGGCAGACTTCTTCGCATTTTCCACATCCAACACATCTTGAGGTATCCACAGTAAGTATGGCATTGGCAAGTGGTTCATCGCAGGCAGCAAAGATTATCAGTCCGACAGCAGTAAGCAACAGCAGCTTAGTGAATCGCGTCATAGGAGCACACCCCCTGGCAAAGCCCGCACCCGATACAGGTTTCCGGGTCGATATGGGATGTTCCATCTTCAATAGTTATTGCCCCCACCGGGCACACAACCAGGCAGTCTCCGCATCCGCTGCATTTGTCTGGTTCAACCCAGTAGTATCTGGTTCCACCGGCGGCCATGGCCGCGGCTAAAAGAACAAGCACCAGAACCAGCATCCCCTTTTTAAGCATCAGTCCTCCTCTAATTCCCCTGGAAGCAGTTCACTGTTACCTTCGGAGTCTATACCGTAAAGAGCACAGTCATCAGCATCAAGAAGTTCAATGGTGCTTGTGGGACAGCCGCTGGCGCAAATTCCGCAGTTGATACAAAGTTCGGGATCAATAACTGCCAGATTGTTGTCGTCCATGGAGATGGCTCCAACAGGACACTGACCTATACAGATTTGACAGCCTATACAACCTTCTGGAATTACATAGTAGGATTCAATGACCTCTGTACCTTCCGGGAAGGTTCCGTCTTCAGCCTCAATGATTTTGACAACAGCTCCCCTGGCTTGAATTTCAAGAGTAGAAAATTCAACATCAATTGGACCCCAGGTGAAGCTGAAAACTTCTGCAAAGGCAGCCACGGCAAAAACTGGAATAATAATAGTGCTTTTCAATGAAAGCTCCTTTCTCCATACAAAAGATTTAGGGTCGTAGAGGCTGGTCTGTTACCCATCCAGCAGGTACAACACGACGTTTCATTGAGCGCATTCCGACATAAGAAGCGGCGGGATCGGGATTAATCATATTGTGATAATTCCAGCATTCGAAGAGACACTGGCCACAGCTGATGCATTTGTCATAGTCAATGTATATCATGTGTGGAATAGAGCCTATTGGAAGAGTATCCTGCCAGACTGCATCAACTGGACAGCCGTAGCCGCAGAAAACTTCTCTTTCCTGGTCTGCGTAATCATTGATCACATAGCACCCGCCATAGCAGCCTAGAGAGTCTTCTCCTTCTATACAGAGTCCGCAACTGTTTGTGGGATTAAATGTGTAGTAGTTGTTGTAGTAGATAAGTTTCCAGGCACCTTCCGATACAGCAATATCAGCAGCAGGGCTTTCTTCTCCAAGAAATGCCCTGATGCCGAAAAAGTATTCCTTTGCGTATCTGGTGCCGGTAATTGCATCAACCGGGCAGACATCCATGCACTGGCCGCAGGCGGTGCAGAGGTCGTAATCGATTACAGCAATGCCGTTCTGAACCACTATAGCATTCATCGGGCATACCTGTTCGCACAAACCGCAACCGATACAGGGCTCTTCCTGAACCTCAACGTGAACAAAAACATTTGCGGTGTCAGCAGGGGCCTGAACTGTTGTCATGACAGTGGCCTCATACCAGTTTTCAGAGGTTATTGGTGTTTCTGAAGCGCGAATTTCATAGTACTGAGCATTCTCAACTTCTGTCCAGCGTAATGTAAAGGCAGAGAACTCTCCAGTCATGTAGCCCCAGAGGGGATCAACGGCACCCGCCGTAAAACCCTCGTCAACAGTAAGAGAACCTGCGGTCAGACCTGTGGGGTTAACCGGATTCTCAGCTTCTTTAAAACAGGCAGCGGTGAATGCAAGAACTGCAACCGCCAGCAGAACAACAATATGCTTTTTCACTACCCGATCCTCCATATAAAATTAAAGGTATGCGTTCTTCTCATTTTATTACACTTCATTCAGTGTACATCCAACAACCTACTATTGTTCCTTTCAGGGGAAGAAACAAGTGTTTCCTGAAACACAAAACAAGGTGCTTGTTACAGATTTACCGCGGGTTCACTATGTTTGTGGTGTGATAAATATTTTCATCGGAGGAGTCCAGTATCAATAAACATACGGGGTATGTATCATTGCTTTTCCTGCTCTCTGCAAATGTTATTGCAGGTGCGCTTATAATGTACACCTCTGATGGCGGTGAAAGCTGGACACAGGAAGAGAGTAATACAGTATTTAATCTCAATGATGTGTCAGTGAGCATGATAGACAATACTGCTATTTCTGTAGGTGATCATGGAACCATTCTTCGGAGGAGCGGGGATGGAGTCTGGACTGATGTATCTCCCGAAGGATTGTCAGTTGATCTGTATTCAGTTGCCGTGGGAGTTTCCGGTGCGATGGCCTGCGGCGCGAATGGAACTCTTCTTTCATCGTTCGATGGAGGCAATAGTTGGAAGGTATGGACTGATTTTGGTTATGAAAACATAGACCTTTTCAGTGTAAATTTCGACCCAACTCATCCACTCTCTTTTCTTATTACAGGAGAAAATGGATTTATCTATTCCTCAGAGGAAAGTGGACTTTTACAAGCTGGATTCAGTTATGATATTATTGCTTC
>JAUVJW010000033.1 GCA_030596465.1 Candidatus Fermentibacteraceae bacterium
GACTTTTTTCAAAACTCAGCCAGGTTCCAGTGAAAACTCTGCACTACTACGATGAAATCGGGCTGCTTAAGCCCGCTGAAATCGATTGCTTCACCAGTTATCGCTACTACTCAATAGCACAGCTTCCACGCCTTAATCGCATTCTGGCTTTGAAAGATTTAGGACTGTCCCTGGATCAGATTGCCCACTTGTTGGCAGAGGAGGTTCCTGCGGAACAACTACGAGGGATGCTCCGCTTATCCCGAACAAGGTTCTCTGTTGACAAACCATACTATTCCGTTATAGATATGAATTGTGAAGAAACTCTAATGGAAGGTTTTACCCTCAATGCCTTCAAAATTTTCATTCATTTTTATTCTGACTCTGGGCGCGGGACTCGTGATCACTGCCGCCTACTTCATGAGTTATGCTTCCACCGGTAAAACTGTCATTCAGGAAAGTAGACAGATGGAGTACCAGTCAATCGAACATCTGAGCGAGCATGATTCTGTTGAATACACCAGCCAGAAGTGGAAAATTGATAATCTGTATGATGCTCTGCTTAATCTCAACATCCTCCATAAGGAAGCGGCGGCATGGGGTATCGGAGTTTTCAGCATTCTTCTTATTATGCTGGGAATCCTCGACTTCAGACTTTACCGACGAAGATTGTCCCGATACCAGAAAGAGATTCTTGTTACACTGGTGGAAAACCACATTGATCCTCTTCTCGGGCAAAGAGATAACAATCTCTTCACCGACAAATACGGCAACAGAAATGATGAAAAGTGGAATTTTGAGAAATCAGTATTCATTGAGAATGTATTGAGTAAGGAAAACACAGGCAGACTCATGTTCACAAAAGAAGAAATCAGCGCCATGATTGATCAGATCATCGATGGAACTCTTGAATAGAAGCGATCATCCAAATCAAATTACAACCGTCAACGGTTCCTGAACATGTGAAATGCTTTCATTGATGAACAATGTGCTTTACGCAATAGTAAGTCAAGATAATGACTGAAAAAGCCCCTGGTAACAGAGTATGAAGGGCTTGAAAACCATTAGTGCAGAATACATCTTGCGTTCATATATCATCTGATTAGTGGGTATTTACGTCTAGCAATATATGTTGATACAAATACTAACATCTCGTATCTTGACCTGTAGTTGTTATGGCTATACAGTATTTTCAGATTGATAGATTGGAGTAATAAGAGGTAATCGATTTCTACTGAACAATATAAATCCATCGTAATACTGCTCTTTAGTTTATGCATTAACTGTCTGGAGGTAACTTCCATGCTTCGTTCAACCACTTGGGCTCTGTTCATTCTTCTGCCTGCTCTCCTTCATGCTGACAGCGCTTCACAAACAGACTGGTCTGGAGGCCCTGATGTGGCAGGCCCCATAACGGTGTGGGATAACACATTCTTCGAAAGTGCAGGAGCCTCCTGGGCTTCCCCTGCCGGACAGATATCGATACTGCCCGGTGATTTCGAGAATATGGTAGACTCTACATTTGCATCTCCAACTACAGTATGGGCAGACGACATAGATGGTGACGGCGACGCTGATGTTCTTAGCGGGGGTGTATCCCTCTCCTGGTGGGAAAACAGCGACGGATCGGGAACAAGCTGGGTCGAGAACCAGATAGCGGACGTCAGCTGGGCTAAAGTCATTACGAAAGATATCGACGGTGACGGTGACACTGATGTTCTGATCTCGAAAGATGACTTCATTGCATGGTACGAGAATGTGGATGGCCAGGGCACCAGCTGGTCGGAACATGTTGTCAATACAGATCTCAACCGCCCAGTTCCACCATGCTCCGGCGACTACGATAACGACGGTGATATGGATATTATGTGCGCAAACTGGATAAGCAACGACGGAGACTTTTACTGGTGGGAAAACACTAACGGCCAGGGAACAAGCTGGACTGAACACACAATAGCTACCACCTGCAGTGGAGGGTTTTACGGAGTTTGCTCGGATGATATTGATGGAGACGGAGACTCTGATTTCATAGGGGCGGCATGGTACAACAACAAGGTGCTCTGGATGGAGAACGCTGATGGCCTCGGAACGA
The DNA here is from genome assembly GCA_030596465.1 of Candidatus Fermentibacteraceae bacterium. Classification (GTDB taxonomy): domain Bacteria; phylum Fermentibacterota; class Fermentibacteria; order Fermentibacterales; family JCC-6; genus Sabulitectum. Next base: position 2,072 of record JAUVJW010000033.1, read on the forward strand.
ACTGGATTGAACTCACCATTGACGATGACTTCGAAAGTTCTATCCAGGTTCACGCCACTGACTTCGATGGAGACGGGGATCTGGATGTTCTGGGAGCGGGAACCGGAGCTGATGCTGTTACCTGGTGGGAAAATACAAATGGTTCAGGTTCAGAATGGTCAAAGCATGTAGTAGCTGACTACTTTTCTTATATCACTGCTCGTTCTGAAGATCTTGACCGGGATGGAGACAGCGACATTCTTCTTACAACAGGTCTGGATGGTCAATTCATCTGGCAGGAAAACACAAATGGCCTGGGAACGATCTGGGAAGAACATGTAGTATACGATGCTGGAATGTACAACCCGGCGTCAGACATCTATGCCGAAGATGTAAACGGCGACGGCTGGCAGGATATCCTGGGCGCTAGAAGCTATGATAACGCTGTTACCTGGTGGAACATCCATATAAACGAGGCTCTTCTGGAGTCCAGCATCCTGGACCTGGGTAGCAATACAGGCTGGGGAAGTCTTACCTGGACTGCCAGCATGCCTTCCGGAACCGCTGTAGCCTTCCAGGTCAGGGCTTCTGATGACTACAATCAAATGGGAGTCTGGTCGGACACGCTGAACTCACCCTGCAGTCTGGAAAATATTCTTTCCGAAAACGACTACTACTTCCAGTACCGTACTATCCTCACCACATCTGAACAGGGAACCTCTCCTGATCTACTGGATGTCTCGGTTTCCTGGGTTCCCCTGGGTATCGGCGGATCAGAAGCCCCCAGTTCGTTTGAGCTTCTGCCCTTGTGGCCTAATCCTGTATCCGGAGCTGTTTCTGTTACCATTGGAGTGCCGGAACCTGGCCCAGTGACTCTCTCGATCTTCGATGTTGCAGGCAGACGAACAGGTTCTACTGGTTCAGTCAACTACCTGTCCGGTTATTCCACAGTTCAGCTGGAACGCTTTTGTCCGGGAATCTATTTTGTCAGGATGCAGGCTGGGAAATTCGAGGCCACCAGACGCTTCGTCCAGGTGGAGTGATCCACAGGCAGAAAAGAAATTCACATGCCAGTGTTCTATTCCCTTGCTACGCAGGGAAGCACCTTGTTTACAGTAATGCTGCTTACTCGGACACGCTCCTGGAGGAACTGCTCTTCTGATTATCATTGTCACCTTAATTCCTCCTGATGATTGATACTATGCGGGATAATTTGAAGTGCCTGGTGAAAAAAGAACAATTGCAAAAAAACAAACCCTGTCAATTGGTCAATGCAGCAGGCAACTCTCGAATGAATTCCCTGATCTCGTCTCTTACTCTTCTGTAGTGTTCCAGGGCTTCTTCTTCAGCAGCAGTATTCCTGGCAAGTCGTGGTGGACCATCAAACCCTCTGTGAATAATTCCAGTTTTTGCAGGGAAGTAAGGGCAGGTCTCATAGGCATTGTCGCAGACAGTAACTACATAGTCAAAGTCCTTCTCTTCCATTTCGTCAACTGTTTTACTGAAGTGACCGGATATATCAATACCTGTTTCCAGCATTGCTTTAACCGCAAAAGGATTAAGACCATGTTTCACTATTCCTGCTGAATACGACTCGAAAATATCTCCCATGAGACTTGTGCAGAGCCCCTCTGCCATCTGGCTTCTGCATGAATTACCTGTGCAGAGAAAAAGTACCCTTATTTTGTCATTCATCTTCCAGACCTCGTAGTTTCAATTTCAAATAGCAACACCACTATTCTGTATCAATCTACATGTTGCATGAGCAGAAAAGAACCGGCACGCCCTGTTAATCTCAGGGCGTACCGGCGAGGAGGGATGTATGACCGGAAAACCGGATGAAGCACAGGTGCTTACTAACCTGTCTTCATATATATATACCCGGCTTGTTGCTAATAGTTCCCATTTTTTGAAGCCGGTACACGGGGGGTGTGTCCGTGTACCGGCAGATCCGCCAGGGTCCGGAGGGATTATTGCGGATCGGTTAGTTCAGATCTATCGGAATACCGGTAACCGTGAAAATTACTCTTTCGCATATGTTAACAACTCTGTCACCTACACGCTCGATATTGTGGGCTACCCAGTCCAGCATCATTGTCTGCTCAATATTGGATGGTTTTTCCATAATGAAGGTGATAAGTTCTCTGTGCACCTGATTGTAAAGAATGTCTATCTGAAGATCTCTTGAGGGAATATTTCTGGCTGCTTTCTCATCACCTTCAGTGAAAGCCCGAATAGCGTCATCAAGCATCTGCCCTGCAATCTCCTCCATTCTCGAAATGCTGAGGAGTGGCTTTATCAGTTTACCCGGACCGATCTTCAGGCTGATCCTGGCAATTCCTTTTGCATAGTCGCCTATCCGCTCAATTTCTGTTGATATCTGTAAGATGGAAAACAACAGTCTCAGATCTGTGGCAACAGGTTGCTGTGTTGCTATGATATTAAGACACTGCACCTCAATCTCAAGACATCTGAGATTAACAATCTCATCAGCTTCTATAATCATTGCGGCACCCTGCATATCTCTCTTCTCAAGATATTTCACGGATGCCGCAAGGTTTTTTCTTACCTCGCCGGTAACCTGAAACAGGTTCCTTGTCACGTCTTCAAGCTCTCTGTCGAAACTCTCTCTACTCATATTGCCCTCCTGTCAGCCGAACCGGCCGCTTATGTAGTCTTCGGTTCTGGAGTCCGAAGGGGTAGTAAATATCTGCTTTGTAGGGCCAAACTCGATCAGGTTACCTGCCCTGTTTTCATCGGTGAGGAGGAATGCAGTGTAGTCGCTGACTCTTCCAGCCTGCTGCATATTGTGGGTAACAATCGCGATGGTATAGTTTTTCTTCAGCTCGTTCATCAATTCCTCTATTCTCAGAGTAGCCACCGGATCAAGAGCTGAAGCAGGTTCATCCATTAAAATAACCTCCGGCTCAACAGCTATTGCTCTTGCTATACAGAGTCTCTGCTGCTGTCCACCGGAGAGAGACATGCCTGATTTGTGCAGGTCATCCTTTACCTCTTCCCAGAGAGCGGCTCTTTTCAGGCTCTTTTCAACCAGAACTGCCAGGTCAGAGCGATTTCTTGTACCGTGAAGTCGGGGACCATAGGCAACATTATCGAAAATAGATTTAGGAAACGGGTTTGGTCTCTGAAAAACCATGCCCACATTTTTCCTTAGTTCCACAACATCTTCCTGCGCGACATTCCTGCCGTCAAGATACACAGTACCTGTGGTGGTTACGCCGGGAATCAGATCATTCATCCTGTTAAAGCTTCGAAGAAGTGTACTCTTGCCGCATCCCGACGGGCCAATGAACGCGGTTATCCTGTTTGTGGGGATTTCAATGCTGATATTGTTAAGTGCTCTGAAATTGCCGTAGAAAAGACAGTAATCCTCCGCTTTCATTCTTGTTACTTCTGTTTCCAGTTTGCTCACCCCTGCTTCGCTGAAATTCGACTGGTTATTGTGTTTATTATGAGATTCATGAGAATGATCATGCCCACCAGAACCGCAGCGGTAGACATGGCCTTGTCAAATGCCCTGGTTTCCATGGCGAGGTAATAAACATGAAGGGCCATTGTTCTTCCTCCGGACATCAGGGAGTGGGGAACTCTATAGCTGCCTCCGAGCGTAACGAAGAAAATAGCTGTCTCGCTCACTATTCTTCCCGCACTTAGAAGAACTCCTGTTGAAATACCCCGAAATGCCGCAGGCAATACGACCTTCCAGGTTGTTTCCCAACGGTTTGCACCCAAAGCCAGAGAGCCTTCTCTGTACCCGGCGGGAACTGATTTGAGAGCTTCCTCTGTCGTTCTGATGATTACCGGAATTATCAGGCAAGCGCCTGCAAGGGAAGCGGAAAGAATTGAGAATCCCATATTTAACGCAGTAACGAACAGGGCATATCCGAACAAACCGAAGATTATAGACGGAACACCAGCCAGTGTTTCTACACCGAACCTCGCAAGAATAACCAGCTTACGGACTACCCTGCTTTCGGTGTTAGCTGAATACTCGGTCAGGTATATAGCCGCTCCCACCCCCAGAGGTGTGGCGAAGGCAAGCGTTACAACTATCATGTAAAATGTTGTTACGATAGTAGAGTAAATACCGCCTTCACCTGAAAGTCCTCCGCGAGGTGAAGTTGTAAAAAAGTCTGCGCTGATCCCGGGAAGTCCTTTCACCATGATGTAGCCAACAACAAATACCATTATCAGCACGGCAGTCGCGCCGGTTAACCAGAATATTCCGAATGCGGTATTCTGGGCAAAGCTCCTTTTGTTCATGATCGTGCACCCTTTCTCATAAGAAATCTGGCTGAACTGTTAACCAGCATTATCAGTATGAAAAGAATTACTCCAGTGGCAAAAAGCGCACTTTCATGAACTCCAGTCGCGTAAGAGATCTCAACGGCGATGTTCCCGGTAAGGGTTCTGGCTCGACTCAAAAATATGCTCAGTGGATTACTTGTGACAGGGGTGGGTAGTATCACCGAGTTTCCAATAACCATGATCATGGCAATTGTTTCTCCCAGAGCTCTGCCCAGACCAAGAACAACAGCACTGATGATGCCGGGCTTTGCCGCTGGAATAATTACCCTTGAAATTGTCTCCCACTTTGTTGCGCCAAGAGCCATAGAACCCTCTTTATATCCTCTGGGCACACTCCTGACAGCAAACTCCGAGATGTTTGCAATTGTGGGCAATACCATCACTGCCAGAACTATAGAAGCGGATAGCAGTCCATACCCTGTATTGCCGGGAGCGGGAATCATTCTTACCCATGGGACAATAACCACCATGCCGAAAAGACCGTAAACAACAGACGGAATCCCGGCCAGCAGTTCAATCGAAGGCCTGACGATCTTTGCAACCCACAGGGGAGCAATCTCAGAGAGAAAAACAGCGGTGCCAAGGGCAAGGGGAACACCAATGAATACCGCCCCCAGAGTAACAAGGCCGCTGCCTGCTATCATTGCCAGAATACCGAACTGATTGTTTCCCGGTCTCCATGTGGTGTCAGACAGCATTTTCCCAATACCAATCTCCCGGAACGCCGGCATAGCCTCTTTCGCAGTGAAGAGAAAGATAAGAAGCACAATCAATACCGATGCCAGAGCGGATATCATTAATACCATTTTCATGGTCTTTTCTATTCCGGTTCGCCGGATTCCGGGAGTCATTGTTTATCTGCCCGTTAGTTCACGGGCAGGTAGCCCTCTGCGGCTACTATTGCCTGGCCGTCTTCACCGATTATGAACTCAAGCCACTCCGCAGCTGCTCCGGTTGGTTCACCATAAGTGACCATGTTCAATGGTCTTACCACCGGGTAAGTGCCAGCGTTCACATTTCCAGAGGTGGGAAGTGCGCCGTCAATTGCCATTGGCTTCGTACTGTCATCAAGATATCCGAAACTGATAAAAGCAATTGAACCGGGTGTTGAAGCGATTGTAGTTCGTATTGCTCCGTTTGAAGGCTGCAGGATGGCAGTTTCGCTGATAAACGCATCATCCATAACGAGATCCTCGAAAGCCGAACGGGTACCTGAACCCTCTTCACGGGCGGCAATAGTGATCATTCCAGGTGTTCCACCGACTTCACCCCAGTCTGTGATTTCTCCAGCGAATATTTTTCTTGCTTCCTCCATTGTTACTCCATCAACATCAACATCCAGGCTGGAAACAATTGCAATACCATCACGTGCTATTGTGTGGACTACTATTTCAGGGCATTCCTGAATCTCGCTGTCTTTAATCTCTCTGGAAGCCATACCGATATCAGCGGTCTGTTCTGATGCGCTCTTTACACCTACACTGCTGCCACCACCGCTGACAGTAACAAGTACATTGGGATCAATTGCTTCATAGGCTTCACTGAGAAGCTCCGCAAGGGGCTGAACTGTTGTGGAACCAACCACGCTGAGTTCAACTGTCTCAACCGATTCAGCACTGGCATCGTCTGGTGTTCCGTCTCCCGGCTCACCGCATGCCCCCAGAAGAATTACCGGAACCAGCGCAATCAATCCTGCTATCTTTCTTTTCATTTTATTCTTTTCCCTTCAGATTTGTTAAAACTTCATTCTCCAGCCGAAGTACATGTCTGTGTAGCCATCTTCATCTTCGCTCTGGAAAGTGTAATTACGCATACCGATCTGCACAGTGTTTTTACTGCTGTAAAGATCCGCATTAAGACAGAAGTCTATGGCTCCTTCATCGTTCTCAGGGTCATCTCCTGTGTATCCGGGGCTGTTGTTTTCGTAGCGGATCGCAGGTCTAACCGCCTGAAGCATGTTACCATCAAGATCGAAGTTTGCCAGAAGTGTCACGGCATAACCGTTTGCGTCTGTCCAGTCGGAATCATCTTCCATAGGCTCACCAATCATCATGTACTCGCCCACGAATGAAAGCTCAACAGTTTCGCTGAGAGACTGGTCAACCACTGTGTAGAAATCCATTGCTGTAGCGGAAATGGAAGTTTCACCTGTGGAATCAGCGTTCTCAGTGTAGCTGCCAAAGGCTCCTGCAATCTGAATGCCATCAACAGGCTCAATAACCGCGCGGGCGGTAAAACTCTTGTGGCTGTCATCCTCAGGCTCGTTGTCGCCTGCTCCGTTGGTGTAAGCCAGATCAATATCCGCAACTCCAAAGTCAAGCCCGACATTGGCACCTATGTCACGCTTACCGAAATCACCGAATGTACCCGCGAGCAATGCGCGATCACGAAAATACATGCTACTGCCTGAACGAGTGTAACAGTGACCGAAAGGTCTCTTAAAATGGCCCATTGTAAATGTGGCCACATCGTTGAAGTGCATGTTGATTGTAATGTCTTCAGTGGTAAGGCTGAGATCCTCAAAACTGCCTGTGTACTTTGTGGGCTGGGATTTGAACGCTATCTTTGCGTCCACCCAGTCATTAAGCCGGGGATACCACTCAATGGTGGCAAGAACATTGAAACCGTTATCCGGATCGGCATCCTCTTCGCCGTAGGTGTTGAATGTACTGATAACATATCCCTTAAACTTGAGAAGCTCGGCGCCTCCTGTGGAGAATTCGCCGCTGGCCATTACAACCGCAGCAATAATCAGAGTAAGAATCATGAAGTTACGCAATTGAAAACCCCTTTCGTTTCCAGTTCTGACACCGGTATAATTGCCGATGATGAAGGTAACATCAGATTTGCTTGTTAAGAGAGTATTTGGGAAATGTTAAGGAATTGTTAAGAGATTTGAAGCAATCGCCACCGCTTTAATTAAACTCGAAAGATGTGATGCGTAAAAGTGATTCTCCCAGACGGAACAGTGATTGACTTCAGGAAATACACTCATATATTAGACACAGCTAACTCTTGGGCGAATAAAAGTAAACAGGAAGGAGTCTTTGTAGAATGGCTCAAACTGGAACGATTAATTATCATACAAAAGAATCTGCCAGTCTCAATGAACTTGCAGAAGGTAAAACCGCAAACATTGTTTCTTTGAGTGGCGGAAGAGGCTTCCGTGAGAAAATGAATGGTCTGGGTCTTTTCCCTGGAACGGAAATTACTGTAGTGCATTCCAGTGGTAACGGAGGAATGATTCTTATAAGCATAGGTAACTCAAGACTCATGGTTGGTCATCAGATGGCTGAAAGAATTTTAATACGAGAAGTAGGTTAATATATTTTGCCAATAGTTAGTCTATACTAACTGTTCCTGCGACAAAAGGAAGGGAGTTTTCTCATGAAAACAGACTGGAAAAACACAAAGGAACAATTTGAGGTCGTGGATGTAAGAAAAGCTACCGGCAATTTCCTTACCGGAATCCTCCAGAGAGCCGGGCAGATTGAGGTTGGCCATGGAATTTGCGTTGTTCAAACCTTTGAACCCATTCCTCTTTACTCCGCCATGACTGATCTTGGCTTTGATCACCATACCGAGAAGGTGTCAGACATCGAGCATCGTGTCTACTTTTACAGAACTGTCAAAGTGGATGCGGCCTTTTCCGGTGCGGGCGATATGCCCTTGAAACCCACAGCCGTTCTGAATTTCAAGAATATTGACGATTCCCTGGCTGACATTGTTGTCAACTTCTGGGATCTGACCTGGGGAAAAGAAAATCCGGCTATCGATTTGAAAACAAAGCTTCTTCTGTCGCTGGCAAACGGGGTTGGCGCAGGAAGAATCAGGCAGGCCACCCGGGAACTGGTAAAGGCATATGCAACAGGTGTCACGGCAGCCGAGCTTGATGAGCTGTTTTCCATGTTTGTATGGAACGGCGGCATTGGAACCTTCGCCTCTGAAATAGGGCCTTCTTCGCTGTTTGCCGCCTATCGGCGGATTAAAAATCTCGAAAACAACGGGAAATCGCGAAATGAAATAGTGGGCATACTTACGGAAGAGTTCGGAGAAAAGAACCCTGCTGTAAATGTGCTGTCTCACAAATAGCGGCGGAAATTCCAGGGAGGCAGGCTCCTCTCAACTTTCTTAGCTGCAGAGAAGGATAAATATGAAAATCGCAGAGATGAAACCCGGTGAGACCGGCACAGTAGTCGGCTATGAACAGGGAAGCAGGGCCTACCGTCAGAAGCTGCTTAGAATGGGACTTGTCAGAGGCTGTAGTTTCATCCTCCTGCGAGCCGCGCCGCTTGGAGATCCGGTAGAACTGGAGATCAACTCACACAGGCTCACTATTCGAAAGAGCGAGGCAGACGCACTGATTGTTGAGAAGGGAAATGATAATGCAAAGCACTGATCGCACCCTGAGGATTGCCGTGGCAGGCAACCCGAATGTAGGAAAAACCACGCTGCTTAATGCACTTACCGGTTCGCGCCAGCGGGTTGGAAACTGGCCGGGCGTTACCGTTGAAAAAATAGAAGGCGCGTACCGGCACAATGGCGCAGATATAAAAGTCATAGACCTGCCCGGCATCTACTCTTTCACCGCATTCTCCATAGACGAATCTATTGCCCGGCAGTTTATTCTGGAGGAACACCCTGATCTTA
>JAUVJW010000021.1 GCA_030596465.1 Candidatus Fermentibacteraceae bacterium
ATTCCTCTGTGGCTTTATCTACCATATCGGTGGAGGTCTGGCTTCCAACCCAGTTGCAAAGCTCGCTTACTCCATCCTCGAATGTGGTTGAAGCCTTAAAACCAAGCATCTCTTCCGCTCTGGAAACGTCGGCATAGCAGTGACGGATATCTCCTGCCCTGTACTGGTTATTAACCATGAAATCATCCACAGGTCTTCCCAGTTCGCGGGCAATTGCCTTGCCAACGTCCATTATTGACAATTTGCGCCCGGTACCCAGATTGAAAACCTCACCACTGGATTTACTGCTCTCTATGGCAAGGAGACAGCCACGGGCAATATCACGAACATGAATGAAATCTCTACTTTGCCCACCATCCTCGAACACCACAGGGGGTTTACCGTTAAGCAGTCTGGACGCAAAGATAGCACCTACGCCCGTGTACGGATTGGACAGGGCCTGTCTTTCCCCGTAAACATTGAAGAACCTCATGGCTGTTGTTGAGATATTGTAAGCATCACCTACTGCAAGAAACAGTTCTTCATGATCCCTCTTGTTTACAGCATAAACACTGGTAGGGAACAGAGGTTTTGTCTCCGGAGTGGGGGCGGGAGTACATGATGTTCCACATACCGGGCACAGCATATCCCATTTGCGCTCTGCGAGCTGTTCCGCCGGTCTCAGTTTCGGAGTAACTTCCCCGCAGGTCGGGCAGATGTAGAGACCTTCTCCGTAAATGGACATGGAACTGGCCACAAGCATTTTTTCAATGTGATCTTTCTGCTTCACAACCTCTTCAAGAACAACTGCGGCTCCCATGGTATTTATGGATGTGTATCTGGTGATTTCGTACATTGACTGGGCAACACCAACAGCAGCCGCAAAATGAACAAGAATATCCGCAGTATTCAAGGCACGGGCGAAGGAATCAGCATCCCTCACATCTCCAACGATAAGTTCAATCTCGCTGTTCAGATAGTCAGGTCTTGAAGCATTCTCTCCGTGAACCTGTGGGTCAAGGTTGTCATATGCCTTTACATCATAGCCTTTAGACAGGAAGAGATCTCCAAGATGTGATCCAATAAAACCTGCTCCTCCGGTGATAAGTACCCTTTTGCCCATAGGTTCCTTTCTATTAGGTGCAAATTGGATTGCTCCCTCTGAATTACATTCTTTCTTAACAGGGTAAAATAACAGATAATGCCTTTTTCGTACACCTGTATTCTCAGGGGTTTGTTGCTTTCATAGCTTCAAGAGTTTTTTCCGCGCAGTTTTCCCAGGTGAGTTCTCTGGAAAGCTCATCTCGTTTCTGTTTCTGGCTGTCGGTAACTCCTGAATCCAGTGCAAGCTCGATTCCGTGAGCTATGGATTCGGTGTCAGATGGATTAACCATCCAGGCAGTTTCGGAGAAGAATTCACCCAGACCACCGGTGTTTGATGCGACTACTGGCAGTTTCCAGGTAAAGGCTTCCGGTACGGTGAAGCCGAAACCTTCATGGTGGGCGGGGTGAACCAGGCAGTACGCCCTGGCGTACAAATCAGTGAGAGCCTGATTAGATATATAACCGGTAAAGGAAACCCTGTGATTCAACCCGAGTTCAATTGAAAGCTTTTTATACTCGTCCGCACGGAACCCGTCTTTTCCTGCTATAACAAGGGGGGGCATGTCCTTTTTTTGAACAAGAGCGGAGTAGGCTTTCAACAGACCGTCGATATTTTTACGGGGTTCAACAGTTCCTACTGCAAGTATGTGATCTCGAGTTCCGGAATTTGTTTTTGTTGTAGAGAAGTGATCAATGCCCAGGGGAGTAAGAAATACTTTATTTTCAACTGCGGGAAATAGTTTAACAAGATCTCGCATGGTCGATTTCGAGTTTACCAGAATACAATCTGATGTGTAGACAATGCTATTTAGTCGTTGTCTCCAGATTTTTGTGTCATAATCGGATTTCATATGTCCGTACAGAACAGGTCCCAGATCATGAATCATGTTTGCCTGTTTGAAACGAGGACTTGGCGGAAGCATAATTCCATTGGCACTGTGCACCCATTTTATTTCTGATTGTTCTGCCCACATTCCGGGGATGAAATAGTCGGTAATTTTTTTTGGGAATGGATAATATCTGATTTTTCCCTGAATATTATCCAGTAGAGGGGGTGATTTTCTGGTGTTTCGCCACATCCACAACTCACAGTTCTGCCCTGTCTTTATCCAGGCGGAAATAAGCTCCAGACCGTATCTGCCAATCCCGGTGTACGTTAAGTGGTCATAGTCAATGTTGAATGCAATTTTCATAAATTTTCCAGTATCTCTCCAAGTTCGTTTATTCCCTGAGTAATAGTTCTTTCTTTTCTTGTAAAGTCAATTCCTGCCAATCGCATTTTTGTCGTGAGTGCGGAATTACTAAAAATTTCTAAAAGGAGTTCAGAACCTATTTGAGGGCTACCGGAGAATAGAAATCCATTCTTCCCGTGGATGATATTATCTACAAACCCCCCCTCCTGAATAGCAATAACTGGAGTTCCGCAAGCCATGGCCTCCAGTGGAACAAGCCCATAAGGCTCGCGGCGTTGACAGCACAGAACAGCCCTGGCTCGCTGATAAAGGGCTCTCAAATGTATGTCTGTTATCAATTTATCAATACTTATCTTAACTGATAATTCCCTGGCAAGGGTTATCAGTTTTTGTGAATATCCGGGATATTCTCTGTCTGCAACGATACGCAAAGAGGGTCTTTCAGCAGAAGGAATCAGTCCCAGAATTCTGACAGCAGTCTCATGCCCTTTGAATGGCCAGAGAGCTCCGACTGACATTACGAAGTTGTCTCTACTGTTCCCGGTTTGTGCCGGATGGAAAAAATTGGTGTCTATCCCCGGTCTGACAATTGAGGATTCTCTCCGGTAATAGCGTTTTATGTTTTGTTTCATATATTCAGAAAAGGTAACAATTCTGGATGCATTTTGTGCCGACTTTTTGTCCATTCTTTTCTCAACGGAACAAAGAGGTTTCAGTGCCAATTCCGCCAGAGGTGATTGTGTTCTTTTAATAATATCGTGTTCGTATATATGCCTGGGGTGTTCAAAGCAGAAGTAAAGCGATGGAATATTTAGATAATCAAGAATGGGAGGAGCTGCTACAGGCATAGAGTTATGGATCAGGGCTGTATCTGCGGTTGAGTTGATATCTGCTGCGATTCTTCGGCATACATGTTTGAAGCTGAGAAGTCTTGCTATCAGAAAAAGTGGTGCTGCGGGGCGTAGAGCCCCAGAAGGTTTTTTCCATAGAGGATACGGATAAACAGTTTCAGGAAGAATTTCACCCTTTTCTTGAGAAGATCCACCTTCTGGATAATGCAACCGCACATTAAAATTTTGTGCCAGCCCGTTAGAGAACTGCCTAAGAACCCGGATACCTCCACCTGATGGAAGCATATGAAAAACAGCGATTTTCTTTCTTGAACTCAGAAGAATCCTCCCTGGTTGATTTTCGTTCCCCGAAGATATTCTATGACGTATGAAATGCAAAGGTCTTTCTAACTTGCGGGCACTGTTGTATTTTTCAAGAACAATGGTAATTAACCGTGAAAGGTGTTGGAATGAGTAATGTTCTTCTGGTTGGAAATGATGGCAGCCGAACATCAGCGGCAATGGGTACAGGAGCTTGTATAGCCAGAACAATTCGTTTCAGAAATGCTCTGACCAGCCACGGTTTTAGTGTTTCAGTCTGTTCCCCCCCTGAAGGCAAACCAGGCGTGATAGAAGTAAGGAAGATTCTTGCCGGAGGATCATTTGATTGCATAGTGGCAATAAGTCCCTTTCCCGCCGAAGTTGCTGTCGGGGTTGAGTCAGAACTACCACTATGGATTGACATGAATGGAATGCATCCCGCGGAACTTCAGCTTGAACCCGATCTGGATAAAAGATCAGGGGAAAGAATGCTTCGAATGCTTTCGCTGGAAAACGAGTTGCTGTCACGAGGAGATGCATTTTCCACTCCTTCCCGAAGGCAGGCGTATGCGGTGTATGGTGAGCTGCTTTTACTCGGTAGGAGCATGTCGAACAAAAATACCCAACTGGAAGTTTTTCCCATTCCCCATTGCTCAACAGACACAGGAGATTTCAACAGAAATCCAGACGAATTTATTCGAATAATTTCTACAGGATCGTTTAATCTCTGGTTCGATGAAGTTATGCTTTTTAATGCTCTTGAGCTGGCCATGGGTCGTAACAGCTCCATTCGTTTTGAGGCGACTGGTGGCAGAATCCCATTTTCTCCAGAGAAGTACGACAATTTCTGCGAAATGGTTGCGGCTTCATGTTTCAAGGATCGTTTTTTTCTTCATGGCTGGGTTTCAGTCGAAAAACTCAAGGAAATTTATTCAAGAGCATCAATAGCTACATATACTGATATTCCATCTTCTGAAACTCTGCTTGGAGCCAGAACGAGGGTTTTAGACTGGGTAAGCAGAGGGATTCCCGTTGTATGCACCCGGGGGGCTGAAATATCAGAAGATATCAGTCAGTATAATCTGGGAATAGTTGTACCACCGGGAGATAGTGAAGCTCTTGCCAATACCTTTATTGAGCTTGCCGGGAGCCTTTCTTTGCAACAAAAAATATCGCAGGATCAAGAGAAATGGAGTCGAGTCACTGGAGCTTCTTTCCAGATGTTTAAACCTCTTCTTAGCTGGTGCGAAAAGCCCAGTACTGTTAGAGGCAGACAATATGGAAAACCAACTGTTCCAGCTATGAACAGTTTTGCTTATTTGAAAAAGATATTTCTGGAGCTGGTAGACTCTAAAGGTACGGTCTATGCGCTAAAGCGGTTCGCGAAAAGAATGCTGCGTATTCCTATCCGCCACAACGAATGATTGCTTCTGCCTTTTTGTACAGCTTCTGTTTAACGAATCCTGAAGATTGGTTTTGTTCGGCAAAACGGGTAAAGACTTTGTTCACAGAAAGTTGAGCAGTGAAAGACCTTACGGGTATGTTCAACCCGTCCCTGGTGCCTTTTAGAATAGACCTTGTAAGGGTAATGCGTCCTCTGACAACACTCGAAAGGATCCAGAGACTCTGCCATTTTCTGATAACAGGAATCAGTTTTTGGAAAGTTTCGTTATCAAAATGTTTTCTCATAACGAGGAATCTGTTTCTTATACAATGATATTCTTTGAAGAAGCTTCCATTGCCGGCAGTGGCAGAGTGCATGTGTCTAACGATAGCTGTTGGCTCATAAACCACTTTCCATCCGGTTCTGATTAATTCCAGGCCAAGATCAAGATCTTCCTGATAAGCAAATAATCGGTTCCAGAAAAGTTTGGATGGGTCTGGAAGAGCGCTGCGTCTTATCATGACTGCTCCGCCGCTGGGAAATGGAATATCCATGCTTTCTGAATAGCTGGAAGCAGGTTCACCTTTTCCTATGTCTCTGGAGAAACCCATCCAGTCAATTTTTCCACCGGCTGAGTCCATGAGGTTCACATCGCTAATGTTGCGCATGGAGCTGGTTACTGCTGCGATTGATGGATCTTCCATCCGTTTTTCCAGATTGTAAAGCCAGTTTGGCTCGACGATGCAATCGTTGTTCAGCAGAACCAGATTATCACCTGTTGATGCCTGCAACCCAAGATTGTTTGCCCCAGTGAATCCTGTATTGTTTTCAAGAGAGATCAGAGTAACCTGTGGGAACTCTTCTTTAATTACTTTGGTTGATCCATCGCTGGAGCCGTTATCTACTACAACTATCTGATCAGGTTTTCTGTCGTGTTCAAGAAGAGAAACAAGACAATTCCGGAGAATAGCTTTACCATTGAAATTTGGAATAATTACAGAAACAGTCATTTGGATTCCTTAGCGGAGAATAGACCTTCTGGTCTGAGATCCGGATGATTTCTTAAGCCGTGAACCAGACCCAGCCACATCCAGAACACTAGATTTCCACACCCTTTCAACGGATATATAACTGTTTTAAGCAGCGTAGTAGTGAAGTAATAAAGGCAGAATACAGAAAAAGTAAGCCGGGGAAGATGTCTGGAGGCGATGATGTATCTGTTTCTGTGAGTGAAGTAAATGGCAAAGGGAGAATATATGCCACCTACGCTGACAGAAACATGGTGCAGTACAATGGCTTTCGGGATAAGCTGTATGTTAAGCCCCAGTTTTTTTACCCTGAAACAGAGATCAGTGTCCTCATAGTACACAAACAGATCCGGATCCTGCATTCCCGCTTTTCTGTAATCGTCGCTGCGCATCATAATAGCACATCCTGTAACCTGATCCATCTCCACTGGATGGCCGGGAAGATCGGAAACTGTTTTGTATTCTTGTTCAAGATACATGCGCCAGTTGGAGTACCTGCCTCCCGCGCTCCAGATTTTATCCGGTTTTTCCGCATACGGAATTGCCGGTACCGTAATTCCAGTTCCGGGATGTGTTTCGAGATAGTCTGCCAGAAGGGCAAGAGTGTCAGGATATACCTCTGTGTCATTGTTGAGAATCATCACATAGTCAACACCCTCTTCTGAGACCATTTGAAAGGCTTTATTGTTTCCCGCTGTAAGCCCGGCATTGGTGTTGTTTTTATAAAATCTGATCTGTGGTGTGTCTTTCACCCAGGGTGGAGTGGGTTCAGCAGTGTTGTTGTCGATAAGTCCTATAATGAGATTTACGCCGTTTGAGACAAGAAGAGAACTGACACATTTTCTTGTGAGCTCCCACTGATTGTAGTTCACAAGAAGCACGCCAATACTGAAGTCAGTTATTGTTTCTTTGTCTGTCACCGGATTTCCTGTTCTGATATGTGTGTCGTAAAAGTCATCCTCCCAATCTATGAAAAATAGTCCGTTAATTTGAAAAAAGAAAGAGTAGAGTTTTGATTCTTCTTTCTACATACCATCGCAAGACAGTTAATTCAGGTAAGAGAGAGCACCTTTCAAATGGACTATATTACAGTCAATTCAAACAGTATTCAGATATTCGGAGGGTTGTTCTTGTCTTTACCTGTAACCGTGCTTACTGTTGCTTTCGGCAGTCCTGATGTTGTCAGGGAATGGGCTCTGAAATGGTCAGATACCGGTGCTTTATGTTTGATCTCAGACAATGGGAACCTTGTTCCCTCTGATATCAGCGGTAAGGTTGAAATACTGCCTTTCACAGGTAACAGCGGATTTGGTGGAGGTATTAATCGAGCTGTGCGGGAATCAGATACTCCCATTGTGCTTATTACTAATCCCGACACTTTTCCTGAAAACAGTAAATCACTGGATTCTCTTTTTCAATTCCATTCCCGTGGGAGTCTTACCGGGGGAATGACATTTGATTCCCGGGGAAACGAAATACACTCCACTGGAATTTGGCCCAGTAAGAGCTGGGTAAAATCTCAGGTATTTAAATCTGCTGATACTCTCTGGCGGAAAGATCGTATGGACTGGCTTCAGGGTTCTCTGATTATGGTACACAAAGATGATTTTCAGAAGATTGGTGGATTCAACGAAAGGTTTCCTCTCTATTTCGAGGATGTGGATATCTGCTCAAAAGCAAAGCGGCAGGGGTTGAGCATTAATTTCTGCCGGGAAAGCAGATTCATTCATGATGAGGGATCCGGTGCTGATAAAGCTACAGCCACCAGGCTTTCCTGTTTCCACTGGGGGTTGCTGGAGTTTTTCAAGAATCATGACCCCGCAAACGCTAACGCGGTAAGGAAGATGATCGCCACCAAGTGTATTTTACGTCTTGCGGCATACGCAGTAATTAATCCCGAAGCAGCAAAAGGGTACTACAAAGCACTTCAATCGGTTCTCTCCGGGGTTGCTCCGAAGTTGCCTGGAGCATTGAATGGTTGAGAATGCAAGACCTGAGGGAAACAGCAAGCTTGTGGGCCTTTCGGTTCTTTCCGCAAGCAGTGTTGTCAGCGCCCTTCTTGCATATTTTCGTTTTGCCCAGATAACATCAATATTCGGAGCTGACTGGCGTACGGATGCTCTTGCTGTGGCCATGGTATTTCCATTTCTTGTCAGAGAAGTTGTTTCTCATTCTTTTGGTTCCGCTTTCATACCGATTTACTCCAGAGTCATGGAGAAGAAAGGACATTCCGGGGCGGTCTTTTTTGTAAATAAAACCATCTCATGGCTTGTTCTTATAAGTTCATTACTTGTTGCGGTCCTCTGGTTTACCAGTGGAGATCTTGTAAAGATAGTAAGTCCCAACGGATCTCCCGAACTCCTGGTTCTTTCCTCAAGCCTTTTCCGTATCCTGCTCCCTATGGTTATTATTGGAACCACCAATGGTATACTTTCAAATTTCATTAAGTACGAAAGAAGATTTACGGCTCTCGCCCTTTCCGGAGTTTTGGGTTTGGCCGTATCTCTTACAGTTCTGTTAATTGTCAGAGACAGCGTGGGAATCAGGATCCTTCCTGTTTCAATGCTGGCTGGCGGTCTGGTTGAGTTTGTTTTTCTTCTTTTCCAGAGTTTCAGAAGCGGATTCAGGGTTCAGCCGTCTTTTTCCAGAGATCCATTTATGTCGCAACTGGCCAGAATGGCTGTTCCCGTAGTGGGGGGAACTCTGGTGGGTTTTTTGGCTCCCCTTGCAGATAAAATGCTTGCTTCTTTCCTTCCGGAAAGTTCTGTAACTGCGATAGACTACGCTAACAGGATCAAGAACATTGTTCTTGCCGTTGTGTTTTATCCTTTTCTCACTTTTGCCGATCTCAGTTTTTCTGCCGAAGCGGCGAAGGGTCGAAAAGATGAGCTTCTCCTGATTCTAAGAAAGAACATTAATACAACATCACTTGTGATGTTTCCCACTGCGGCTTTGCTTACTATTCTGGCTGTTCCGCTTGTCTCTGTTTTTTTTCAGAGGGGTAATTTTTCAGCGGAAGATTCCAGATACATTGGATATGCTCTGGCATTTTATGCTCCCTGGCTGGCTCAGTTTGGCATAGGCTCACTGGTTTCCAGAGTATTTTATGCGCAAAAAGATTCTGTAACACCGGTAACAATTGGAATTTTCGGCATTATCGCTAATGTTCTACTGAATCTGATTTTAGTTGGTCCTCTGGGAATAGGAGGACTTGCATTGGCAACAACAGTAACATCAACCGGTAAAACAATTTATCTTATCTGGTCCCTCTCCAGAAAAATGGGAGGGCTGGATTTACGACTGATCATCAGAGAACAGTTGATAATTCTTTCAGCAAATGTACTTCTTGCTGCCGGTTGTCTTGTGCTGGTCTACTTCTGGCCCTTTTCAACTGAAGCACCTCTGATTACGCGATTTTCCCAGTTGTTCTCCTACACTGCGGTTGGAACTATTCTCATGATTCTGGTTCTTCGCGGTCTTGGAAGCACAACATTTTCCGGGGTGTTATCTCTGGTTACAGATAAGATTAGAGTGAGGATTTCCCGCTCCTAGCTCCTGGCGGAAGGCAGAATGTTTATTCCAGTCAGTTTAGAGAAGGAAATTTATCGAGGAGTATTTCATTGAAGCGCTTTCTGGGGATGTCTACTGAGTAGTGCCTATGGATCCAGTCTCTGGCCTGACGCCTGATAGTTAGAGTTTCTTCCCAGTTGTCACTGAGGTAGTCAAGATGGTCTGCCATATCTTGAGCTGTGGTGAATATTCCTATAAGATCCGGTGCTTCGTAAGCGATGTGAGTCCAGGGTTTTGCAAGAGTGAAAAGACCCGCTGCCATGTAAGCATTTACCTTCATCTGATAAACAACTGGAGAGATCTCCTGTACGGTAGCAATTCCCACCTGGTAGTTACTGAGAAGTTCCGGCACTTTCAGCCGGGGTACCGGCGGCAGACAGCGAACCCTTCCACCTGTTTTTTTGCAGAGATCAGTTATTTTATTTCTGTCTTCTCCGGTGCCAACGATATCACCCTTCATTGTTTTTGAGAGCATAATCCCCTCAATGAAAAGCTCCGGTTCATGGATACTGTCAATGCTTGTGAGGAGAAGGGCTCTCTCGGCAGATGGTTTTTCAGAGTAAATGAATCGGGACAGATCCTGGTTGTGCGCGAGAACCTCAATATCAGGGATATGAGTGGCAGGGCAGGCAGTAGCGAAAACTGCTTTTTTCATTAGTCCGCTAAAGTCAGGTCCCAGGTGTTCCGGTGCCAGTTTTGAATGAAAGCGCATGGCATAGGGCAGGCCGGAATACATCGCGGAGTAGCCGGCTTCCGGATCCAGGCAGAGAACGAAATCCGCGTTGAATTTATCGAAGTGTTTTTTCAGTGCTCTGCGAAAGAGCCACTGGATCAGACGGTATCGGTGTCTGTCAGCACGCTTCCATGGAACTGTAAGTACGCCTGTTGCTCCCGCTCCAGCACACTTGATTCCTTCAAGGGTTTTTGTACCCAACCTGTGCTTGCGGATTACATACATTGCTTGATGGTCCTGACCAAAAAGATCCAGCGGGGTTGTCCAGCCTCCTGAGTAAACTGGTATAGTGTGGGTTGTGGCAACAATTATGCGCATGACTAATCTCCAAAGAGAGATGCAAACTTTTCATCTGATCTTTTACCGGCAGCCACTGATTTTTCATGGTCACCGGGTTTCCACTCCTCGCAGAAATTCTTTCCCTGACGGTCTGCCACTGAATCAGTAGTCATAGATCGGCACATCTCTGCCTGGGGATTCCACAACGCACACTGAATACAAGAATGCAACCAGCAGTTGCATTTTTCACAAACGGCGCCGAATGGCACGGTTTTCTCCTGCCATTGCTCGCCGCAGAGAGCACAAAACACTATATCTTCTCATCCATCAGGGCTATGTCGGTTATTCTCCACATGGAAGAGTTGTCTCCAGGCAATTGAACAGTATCACCCTTTGTGAGCCCAAGCAGGGCAGCGCCCAGTGGTGCTTTGTAGTTGATGTAACCATTGTCTGCGTCCGCGTCCATAAGACCCACCACAAAGACGGTTCGGATTTCAAGGCTCTCACCCATTGATTCTATTATTACTCTGGTTGCCGGGCTGATAATATTCATGGTTATCTGCCCGACAGGATAAGGTCTCATGAGTTTGAGCTGCTTTCTATATCGATTCAGCATATCCAGCAGAAAATCACGTTTTTCAAGAGCAGCGGTGTATTCGGCATTTTCAGACAGATCACCATGAGAAGCAGCTTCGGCTATAGCCTTGGCTGCTAAAGGTATCTGGATTGTTCTGATATCTTCTATTTCATCAATTCTTCTGGCAATGCCATCACGACTGCAGAAGATGAAATCACTTTCCCAGAATTTTCTGATGTTTGTGAATCCCCCAGTTCGTCTTCCTGAGAGTTCCCGTCTTGCCAGTAGAACCAGACCAGTTTCCTGGGCCCCGATACTTTCCTCAAGATTCTCGCTAAGGGTTCCAAGCCGTCTTGTATCCAGCAGAGATATGTGCTGTTCGAGTTCGGGTCTGAGCTTGTTCATGAGAACCGAGCATACTCTTCTCTGCATTTCAGTTTTTGCGAAAAGGAGATTCTTCAAGGTCATTTCAACTATTTTACCGGGTTCCATGTAGTCTTCCATTTTTGCCGCGCGCTCCAGTGCCCACATGAAATGTTCTGTCTCTCCCGGATCATCAAGAGCCTTGAGTATGTATTCGGCATGTACCTCCGGGTTGAACTCAACAGCGTGATCAGCTGCCTGTTCTCGTAAGGTTCTGGGGAGTTTATCCAGAAGAGTCACTATTTCCTTTTCTTCAGGAGAGTTGGCAAAGAATTGCTTCATATAAAGCTTCTTGCAGGGTACAGAGTGTATTTCTCCCATAGCCCTCTGCATTCTTGCTGCTTTCATTTCCAGAAGGTGGCAGGTTCTTTCCTCGAATTTTTTAATTCTCCCTTTACCGGAACAGAGCCAGGCCAGTTCAAATACTGCGCCTTTTTCGATGTCCTTCAAACTGACCACTTTATCAAATATCTGCTCAAGTCGATCTTCTTCCCCTTTTGCGGCAGCCTTCAGCAGGGAGGAAACAGTTTTTGTTTTTTCCGACATGGCCATTTTTTTGATAGCAATTACAGCTTCTACCTGGGCCAGCAGAGAAGAACTGTCTGCTGGAACAATAGAATCTCCCATGTCTATGAAATTTGAGGAATCTGCCGCTGCCGTTTTAAGATATTTCCACATCTGCCGGGGCTTGATAGCTGAGCCATCAAGGAGCTTGAGAAGGTTTATTTCCTTTAGAGAGTTTTCTGTTGCCATATCTTTGAAAGCATTATTGAGAAGATTTTCTCCATCCTGTTTAAGCATAGTTATGAAATCATCATGGTGCTTCCATCTCTGCACATAGAGGGAATCCCGGGAAATGGGGCGGGTCGAATCCATTATCGCTTCAACCGTCATATCGTGATTTCTTGACCTTTGAAAGTCAATGGTGAACGAACTTCTGGATATTCTAAGAATTTCGCCGGGACCGAAGTCCTTGTGAAAGATAAAATTTCCCTGCTGGTATCTGAGCAGTTCCTTCAGTCTTTTCCAGGAGTTCTTTAATGGTTTTTTTTCAGAAAATATTCCGCTGGCATTGATAAATGTCTCCAGAGGCTCAAAATCCAGAAACTTGTCCCTCAGGATTTCCACAAGAGCGGTTGCTATTATGGAAGAGTGTTCAAAAAGCATAGCCGCACCGGAAGCGAATTCAAAAACATTCCCTCTGTTTTCAGAATCCATCTTTTCGACAGCAAGTTCTGCCAGATGCCTGGGGAGATTACTGTCCCCCTTCTTCTGCAGAATAATAAGTGATTCAAGTAGTTCCTTCGCGGGAACTCCAGTATTCAGCGCATCCCCCCAGGCTAATTTAAAAGCATCAGGATTACGATTTCCAACCAATTCTTTAAGTCTGGACAATTGACTTTCCTCTCCGGTAGTATTGCTCTTACATCAGTGACAACAATAACAACCTAATGTCCTGTTGCGTTAGTCTTACTTTTAAGGAGGATTTTTGTGGACAGAAGAGAATTTCTGGAAAAGGCCGGAAAGGCCAGCGGTGCGCTTCTGCTTTCGTCTATAGCGGGAAAGGCTCTGGCAGGAGAAATGGAGCAGGGGGCTATGGAACTCTGGGACAGCGGATCTTTTTTTCAGGACTGTGTAGATGTTTCAAATGAAGCCCGGGGAGTTATCCGAGCCAGAGTTGATGGTGTATGGGGAAACTACAACACCGCTGAA
>JAUVJW010000008.1 GCA_030596465.1 Candidatus Fermentibacteraceae bacterium
ACACGGGTTGGCGGCCAGTCTTCAAATCGACGCCCCTTCCAGGCTTGAAGACACAACCTGGAGGAACGGCTGCCCTCTATCGGGCAGCTGTCGCTAATTATGCGGCAATTATTTCTTTTTCCACCTTTTTAACGAGGCCGATGGAACCTCGGCATGCTCCTACGGAATCGCTTCCGCACCCGTCGAGACCAGTCGCCCCCACGAATTTTTCACTCTGAATATATACAAATTGGAGGTGGTTGTGGTTCCGGCTTGATTTTATGAAGAGAATGTGCTATATGTTGCACTCATATTGGAAATAACAAGGGAGACGATAATGTCCTGGAAGTGCGATATATGCGGTAAGAAACCCTCCGTTGGTAACAGAGTCAGTCACTCTGTTAAGCGTACAAAGCATGTGTTCAAGCCAAATCTGCAGACTGTCCGTGCGATAATCAATGGTAAACGCAAAAAGATTAAAGCCTGCACGACATGTATTAAAAGCGGCAGGGTTATAAAGGGTTAGTCCTTTAGTTTATAGCAAAAAGGGGAAGCATCTGCTTCTCCTTTTTTCTTTTTTCTGCTTTCTGAGTTCTTTATTCACTTCCGGTATTGCGTTCCTCTTCAGCGGCAAGAGCCATCTGATACTCACGGGCAAGCCTGGTGTAGCCGAATCCCATGTTAAGAAACTCCCATGGAAGCTTATCGTTCTGGCTTTTTTCCTCAAAAACACAATTCATATCAAGTCCCGCGCGATCGAATGCCGTGTTCCAGCCTACACCCTCAAGCTTGATCTCTAACGCTCTTCCTACAGCCTGATTACCTCGAATAAGCAGCGCGTGAATATGAGTTGCTCTGGGATCAAAACCGGAAACCTCCTGAACACCAATCTGATCAAGGCTCTCCTTCAGAAGAACCAGATGCTCTCTGACATTCCGCAACCCCGCCATTGCGGTCCACTGAAAAGCAGTCCATGGTCTGGGAATAAACTGGTCAATACGAACATATACCGGTAGTTCAGTAAGACTCATGACAGTTTTAACAAAATCAATAATAGCAATTCTGTCTTTGTCTTTCTCAAATGGAATTCCCAGTTGAACGGAAATTTGAACCTTTTTTACCGCAGGAGAAATTTCTCGCACCCGTTCGAAGTATGATTCATTTGTACGGAACTTGCCTATAACTTTCCGAAGGCTCTCGCTGCCCGTTTCCGGTACAAGAACAAGAGTCTCAGCGTCAAGAATTGTTTTAAGTTCCTCGGCAAGCTCGGGAGACTCTTTCATGTGTGAACTGATACGAGCCTCAAGACTGTTCCTTTCCGCAATCTCCATAAGCTCATTCAGCTCATCATGACTAGCGGGTGTACAGGCTGTGTAAACCAATGAAGTATCATCTGGAAGCTGAGAGATTTTACGCTCAAGATCTTCAGCGCGTTGTTCTCTGTATGGTAACAGAAGATAACCCGCCATGCAGAACCGACAATTGAACGGACATCCTCTTGCTATCTCAAGTATGTAGGTATCAGGTAAAATAGAATGTGCTGATATCGTATTTGTAAGCGCTCCTATACTTTCAGAGCTGGCCCATTGACGCATAATAGAGTATTGAGGATTGACTCCATGCACTGTGGGAACATACAGACCGGGAAGCATAGCAAGACCCGCAAGAATTTCTGATTTCGGTCTTCTTCTTGAGCCAAGACTCTTTATTATATCAAGCACAGGCCCCAGAGTAGGCTCTGTCTCTCCAATAATAAATGCATCAAAAAAAATGCTCATGGGAATTGGATTGGCGGTAACACTTAAACCTGTGGCAAGCAGAATGGGCCACTTATGCTCTCTCTTGTCATTACGGAAGGTTATTCCAGACAGTTCCATCATCTGCAAAGCGGGAAACCAGTCTGTCTCGGAAGGCATAAGAAAAACAAGCAGATCTGAGTCCTTTATCGATTTTCCAGTATCAAGTGCCTCTACAGGTTTCAGTTGTCTCTTTCTCCAGTTGTACTCGTCCTTTGCAGGAAGGAAAGCCCTGGCGCAAACAGTATCGGGCCATGTGGAAAGCTGCTTGTACAAACGGTGAAAGGCAAGATGCCCCATAGCCTGAGCATATTCACGCGGAAAGGCAACCAGAGTTTCAAAAACACCTACAGAATTTCCTGCAGAAAGCCTTCTTTCCCCCGCGAGAAGCTGACATCTTCTCTCATCGTACTTGTCACCGGCCGATTTACGACTCATACAATCCCTGCTCCCCTTTAATATAATGAGCAGGAATATACAAAACAAAAATCACGCAAACAAATATATACATTTTACATGCGCTAACTACTAATCAATATCTCTCTGGAGAAAAGTAGGAATCTCCACTTCGCTGGTGCTCATGTTGCCCGGACTTGCCGTTGCGTAAGACCTGGGCAGATCCTCGGTGCCGCGCCTTTCAGAACTGAAAGGAAAGGGTGAATGCTTCCTCTGCATAGGCAATTCCTCCGGTTGAACATCATCAGACTGACCAAAACCGGTTGCGATTACTGTAACCTTAACTTCCTCTCCCATATTCTCGTCAACGCTTCTTCCAATACGGATCTCAACCATATCCCCCACAACATCAGAAATTATCTTCTGTGCTTTGCTGAATTCGAAGAACTTCAACATCTGTGATGAATGGATATTCACAAGTACTTCTCTGGCACCTTCAATAGATATGTTATCCAGAAGCTGATTTGAAATTGCCTGGCGTGCCGCTTCCTCTGCCCTGTCCGGACCGGTTGCAACACCTGTTCCCATCATCGCACCACCACCGCTGGCAATAACTCTTCGAATATCCTCAAAGTCAAGATTGATTTCGCCGGGGCAGGAAATAATACTGCTGATTCCCTCAACCGCGTTTGAGAGAACTCCGTTTGCAACTCCCGTTGCCTCATCAAAAGTCGCGTTTTCATCTACCACACTAAGAAGCCTGTCATTTGGTATAACAATCAGTGTATCCAGTTCTCTTGTCAGCCTCTGAATACCATCCTCGGCCCGCTTGGCTCTAATAGCACCCTCATAGCTGAATGGAAGAGTTACCACTCCCACAGTTATTATGCCATTGTCTTTTGCTAAACGCGCAATTACCGGAGCAGCGCCAGTACCGGTACCGCCACCCATTCCGGCTGTGATAAATAGAATATCAGCACCACGCATAACGTCTTCAATTGCATTTACGCTCTCTTCCGCTGCCTGTTCTCCAAGTTCCTGATTTCCTCCAGTACCTCTGTTTCTTGTAACTCTGCCACCGATAAGAAGCTGTTCGGTTGCAAGACATCCCTTGAAATCCTGCTGATCGGTGTTTACGGCAACATATTCAACACCTGTAATCCCCTCACGAATCATTCGGGTTATGGCGTTACAGCCACATCCCCCTACGCCAACAACCACAATCCGGATACCCCCGGTGAGATCCTCACCCACTTCTCTAATATCGAATACGGCAGCCATACTCTCTCCTTACTTTAGTTTATTGAAAAATTTGCTTACTCTTTTTGCTATGTCTTTATATCCGACCTGATCTTTCACGCCGGTATCCACCCGCCTGAGTTCCAATCCATGCTTTACAAGCCCGATTGCCGTTGCCATTTCCGGTGTATTTATCAACTTGCTGTCTGATTTTACGGCCCGGGGAGTTCCCGGTTCAACCTGCTGTCCTGTAATACTGGTTGCGGCATCAATGATGCCGGTCATTCTCGCCGCCCCTCCGGTAATCACCATTCCACCTGTAAGATTTGCAATACCAATTCCTGACGCCGATATTTCTTCAGCGGTAAAGTTGAATATCTCCTCAATCCTCTGCGCAGCTATCTGAGTAAGCACTGGAAGAGCCACCGAAACAGTACCTCTGGCACCCACTTTCCTCACGGAGAGTGTGTTTTTCTCCGCAAACTGATTTGCGGCAGCAACTTTTTCTATTTTCAACTTTTCCGCATCATTCCAGGAAATTCCAAGGCTCTGGATATCGGAGGTTATTTTATTACCGCCCATGGCAAAGGAAGAAAGATGAATTGGCGCGCCTCCGTAGTACACAACAAGGTCGGTATTCGCGGATCCGATATCAACAACAACGGTTCCCACCTGTTTCTCGTCTCTGTTCAGCACAGCTGTTGCGCTTGCCACCGCTGATGGAATAACCGCCTCCACTTTTATTCCGACATTCTGAACAACTGTTCTCAGGTTTTCCGCCGCAATACGGTCTGCGTATATTGTGTATACACGAGCCTGTACTGAAACCGATTTAAGACCAACCGGAGGATCCGGCAGCTGAGAAAATCCGCCAAAAGAATAGTCCCTCACTGTTCTCTCCAGAACCTCACAGCCTGATGGGAGTGTAATATTTCCGGCGCTGTCTTCCACTCTTCTTATATCGTCTTCAGTAATTTCTTCCGGATCTTCTGATCTGCCCTCGCCTACCTGCAAAGTCGCGGACGCCAGAATTCCTCTCACATGAAGCCCGGTAATGTTCACAAACGCTGATTCAATTTCAAGACCGCAGATCTGTTCAGCTTCCTCAACAGCTCGCCGAACCGCGTCTCCTGCAGTTGCCGCGTTTACCAGAACACCCTGGCGGATATGACCACTGCAGGGGCAGATCCCCACGCCGGCAATCTCAAGCTCTGAATTCTCGTCCTCAATGGCAATCACGCATCGGACTCCGGAACAGCCTATATCAATCCCCGCGATTATTTGTTTTTTCTCTATCATGTTTCCTCCGAGAACCTCAGCACTGCCTGATCCTTATACCTGAGATCAACTTCGTCTGTTCTGTCCGGGATAATTGTGCTTATTCTCCGCCAGCTAAGCCAGTTTTCCGCAGCCCGCTCCGGATCAAGTATTATTCGAAGCCCATTGTCTGTTACCACGATCTCACGATTACTTACCTGCATGGATACAGAAGGGCTCAACGGATACATTGTAAGAAGAAGCAAAGCTGATTCGATCACACTGGCATCCGGATCTCCTACAACTTCTATTACCGGCAACTGATCGTTTACCCAGTCAGCAGGTAGATGGTCACCGGATACTGTTACCGGTATTTCTCTACTGCTGTATGCCAGGATAACCGCTGGCTTTCTTGTTGAAAAAGAGACATGAATTGTTTCCGGATAATGAATTACTACCGAAACGGAATCAACGCCTTCAATTGCCTGCAACTGGTTTTTAAGAAAATCAGTATCAAGTTTCAAAAGTGAGCTGCCAAAATAGGGCCTGAGCACTTCGGCAATAGCTACTGAGTCCACCAGACTGGAATTGTCTATTCTGACCCTGGTAAGATTCAGACGATTGTCTCTTTCCGCCCAGCGAACCCCAAGCAGAAGCAACATTGTAAAAACCAGCAGAATAGAAGTAAGACGCAATCCTTTTTTCACGAACCTGCCTCCCGAAGAACTCTTCTCGCACAGTTGTCAATAGATCCGGCTCCCATAAATATCAGCACTCCACCACTGCTTTTCTTTAAAACATCCTCTATCTTTTCCATAGAGACCATTTCACACAAAGCCCCGCTTCGCCGCGCCGCATCACAAACAATGGAACTGTCCACACCCGGAAGAGGCTCTTCCCTCGCCTGAAATATCGGAAGCACATAAGACCTGTCAGCAATCCTGAGGGCACTACCCATTTCTCTGTACAGCAGTGAAGTTCGCGAAGGAAGATGTGGCTGAAACACAACGGTTACCGTACCATCAGTCAGTTTTTTCACGGAACTTAGAGCTGCGGCAATCTCATCGGGATGGTGAGCGTAGTCACTTACAATGGTGGTACCTCGATACTCCCCAATTTTCTCAAGTCTCCTTGAAACTCCAGGCCAGCTCGCCAGAGCGTCCATCGCTTTGTCCGCTTCTATACCGCAAGCCATAGACAACGCCACTGCAACCTGTGCGTTTCTTACATTGTGTATTCCCGGAGCCGGAATGAACCCATTACAGCCAAACAATCTGTATTTCTCTCCCCAGCCCCTGTATTCTCCTATTTTCGCGTCAATATCTCCGCCGGGTCCACTTGTAAGAATTGTTCTTCCAATCCGTTCAGCCCAGAATCCCAGGCCCGGCTTTTCCATGGGAACAATCACTGTGCCCCCGGGAAGAACTGATTCCAGAAAAACCTGAAAAGCCCACTCAAGCGCCTCAGGTGAACCGTAGCATTCCAGATGCTCCAGTGCAAAACTGGTAACAGCGGCATGGGAAGGAGTCAGCCTGAGGAAGGTTCTGTCAAACTCATCGGACTCCACTATGGCAAGCTCACCCCCGGGTCTGAAATTACCATTCCAGCAATTCATATTCCCGCCGATGAACACAGTTGGATTTAGCCCCGTTTCCTGTGCTATCCAGCCGGCCATAGATGTTGTTGTTGTTTTCCCGTGAGCCCCAGCTATTGATATAACTCTGTGTGAGGAAGCAAGTTCCGCTAGGGCTTCACTTCTTCTAAGAGTAGTAATTCCCAGTGCTTTTGCCCCCGCAAGCTCCTCATTGTCCGGTGGAATTGCTGCGGAGAATACCAGGCGGTCAATACCATTCAAGTGATTTGTTGAGTGGCCATTTTCAACTGTAATACCCAGTTTTTTAAGAGAAATCACTTTTTCAGCGGCCGGTGCCCCGTCACAACCGGTTACATTATTGCCCAACGCGTTGTACCATCCCGCAAGAGCACTCATTCCAGATCCGCATATTCCCATAATGTGAACATTCATCACAACAACTCCCGTAGATTAGATACAATGCTTTCCGCGGGATCAGAAGGAAAAATTGACTTCACTGCTGTTGACATGTTCGCAAGCTCATCTCTGTTGTTAATCAGCTTTAGCAGAAACTGATCAGAATCCAAGGATTCAATTTCTCTCTGTGACCTGCAAAGCGCGCCTCCGGCTTTCTCAACAGCTGTCGCGTTTGCCGTCTGATGATCTTCAGCAGCGTAGGGGTAGGGAATAAATACTGCTGGAAGACCGAAGGCTGACAACTCGGCAATTGTTTGACCGCCTGCCCTGGCAACCGCAAGATCGGCGGCGGAGTACCAGAGCGAAAGATCGTTGATAAATGGCATCACTTTCAGCTTTTTCTGATTTTTCGACTGCTTAACAACTCTCTGATAATCGCTTTTCCCGCACTGAAGAAGAACTGAGACATCTCCTTTTATGCTCAACGCCAGATCATTTATTGCCTTTGCTCCCTGACTGCCGCCAAGAAACAGAAAAACCGGACGATTCCCCTGAATTCCAATTGTTTTCCTTGCGATTAAAACCGATGTTTTCTTCATTTTTCCGGAAACAGGAGTTCCTGTGAGAATTGTGCGACAGTTCAACCCGTGTTCTCCGCCTGGAAGACCGGTAAAGGCAATCTTGCAGAGCCTCGAGGCAATCCTGTTACTTCTACCCGGAATTGCATTGCTGTCAAAAATGGCTGCGGGTATCCCAAGTGATCTGGCCGCGGCAATGGCAAAGAAAGAGGAATAACCGCCTGGTCCCAGCACAACATCGGCCTTGATTGATTTTAGAAGTGCCCTGGCAATCAGAAAGGATCTTGCAGCTGTAAATGGCAGAAAAATTTTCATGCCCTTGTCTACTCTGGGGGGATTCATCACATGCACCTGATTTGTAACAGCTGAATACATCATCGAGTCAACCGGCCTCGGAGTGCATGCATAAGAAACCTCGAAAGAATCAGAAGCTCTTTCGCCAACGGCAATGGCGGGCGCAATGTGGCCGCCTGTTCCCCCTCCCGCTATAAGAAGATGCTTCATACTCATCCCATTGACCTCCTTGAAATTCCAAGAACTGTCCCGATACAGATAAGGTTAACTACCATCGATGTTCCCCCCCAGGATATCAGAGGAAGAGGCATACCGGTTACTGGGACAACTCCACTGTTTACCATGGTATGTATAATTACGCCCGTGAGTAGAATGGCGGTTGCGCCGCCTCCTACAACAGCATCAAAAGTAGTATTGGCGCTTCTTGCTATCCAGAGAGATGAGCCAAAAAGAAGAAAGAAAAGAATCATTAAAGCTGTAGTTCCAAGAAAGCCCGCTTCCTCTCCAATTACAGCCAGTATGAAATCTGTATGCGCTTCCGGAAGGAATCCCCGCTTCTGGCGACTCTGTCCAAGTCCCCGTCCGTAAAAACCACCACTGCCCAGAGTAATTCTGGCCTGGAGTGTCTGGTAATTATCTTCCTGTTCAAGGGTGTTTTCTTGAAGAGAAGCCTTGATTCTGTCAAGCTGGTAGTCGCTTCTGATCAGTACAGCAGATGATCCCAGCAGGAATAGACTTCCCACAAGAATCGCAAGATGAGAAAATCTGGCACCAGCAACGAAAAGCACAACAACCATAACAAACAGGGTGAATACCGTACCGGAAAGATCCGGTTGGAACATCGTTAACAAGCTTGGTATCAACGCCAGTGAGGCAACTGCAATAACATCCTTGAATTTCCTTATGTCCACTGTACCCTTTGATATCAGCAATGCGGAAAGCAGTACAAAACCAAATCTCATGAAATCCGATGGAAGAATCCTCACGCCTAAATCAAGCCACCTTACCGAACCGTTCACTCTGGGCGCTAAAGGAGTATCTCCGAAAACAAAGGTGGCAATTATAGCAAGAAGACTCAGAATATATACAGGCCAGGCACTCCTCCTGAAAAATTTATCAGAGCGGGTTGATAACAACAAGCAGGCAATAATACCAACAAGTATCCTAAGCACGTGCCCTTTCAAATATGTTGTATCAGAGCCGGTTTCCTTAAGAGAGTAAAAAGAACTGGCGGTTCCCACAGCGAGAATTCCTACTACAAGAATGGTAATGGTTGACGCGATCAGTACTTTTCTGGCCATATCTGTGGTGTTTGTCATTTCAGGGCCTGCACAAGTTGTCTGAAATGTTCGCCGCGCTGCTCGAAATTTGTGTATTGATCAAAACTGGCACATCCCGGAGAAAGCAGAACCGAATCTCCCTGCTCTGCCAGGGACAGAACCTTCTCAACGGCTTCCTCAAGATCACCTACTACGATGATCCGCGCGGTGTTCTTCCACTGCCGGGATAAAGAGTCACCTCCGGAACCAAAAAGAACGATATATTTTACCTTTTTCGCAATAAGTTGATTCAGTACTGAGTAATCGCTGTTCTTTTCCCTGCCCCCGGCAATGAGGATCACCTTTTCCTGGAAACTCTCAAGCGCAACCTTCAGAGAATCAACATTTGTAGATTTGGAATCATTAAACCAGGTCAGACCACCGGCCATTCCCATAGGTTCTATCCTGTGGGGTACACCGGAAAAATCCTTCAGCCCAACTGTAAGTTTTCCTGTTGGTATTCCATAAGATGCCGCCATGCAGATTACAGCAAGGGCATTCGCGATGTTATGCCTTCCCGGAAGGGCAAGTTCTGTTGAATGAATCACTTCTTCCGAGATTGATTCATTTTTGTAGCGCAACATTCCACTGCTGTCCATCCATGCGCCGAGAGGCACCTCTCCCGTGAGTGAAAAATACATCTGAAGTCCGCCTGATGAGTTTCTGTATCTTTCCAGAAGCGGATCATCATAGTTCAGAATGGCAGTGTCACCAACTCCCTGATTCATAAATACACGGGCTTTTGTCGCACCGTAGTTTTCCATTGTTCCGTGTCTGGCAAGATGATCGGGTGTAAGGTTGAGGATCACGGCTGAAGATGCCTTCAGACTCACAGTTGTTTCCAACTGATAACTGCTGAGTTCTACAACGAAAACCGGACACCCCGGATTGTCAAGAATTGCATCACTGAAGGCATAACCCATGTTTCCCGCGGCAACTGCCCCGGCATCGGGATCTGAGTTTCTTATTACATGAGTGAGCCATTCAACTGTTGTTGTCTTGCCGTTGGAACCTGTCACCGCAAGCACATCAGCAGAAGTATTCCTGCATGCAAGTTCAACCTCTCCAATAACGGAAATACCAAGTTCTGATGCTCTCGTTGAAATACCGGCGGAAACTGGAACTCCAGGACTTAGAACAAGAACAGACAGATTTTTCAAATCATTATCGGAAAATCCTTTCAGAACAAATCTGCTCATGTGTTCAGTACCCGGGGAGGAAGGTGAATCGTCGAAGCCTACAACCGAGTAGCCGCAACCCGCAAGAAGCCTGGCGGCTGCCGCTCCGCTGCGCCCTGTTCCGACCACTCCCGCCGTTTTTCCCCTGCCGGTATCCGGATTCATTGTCTCCCTTCATCTACCTGATTTTGAAGGTGCTGAGTGCAAGTAGCGCAAGAATCACCGCAATTATCCAGAAACGGATAACAACCTTGCCCTCAGGCCAGCCAAGAAGCTCAAAATGATGGTGAATTGGAGCCATTTTGAACACACGCTTTCCAGTTCTTTTGAAATGACCCACCTGGATCATCACGCTGAGAGCCTCCGCCACAAAAACCCCTCCTACAAGAACAAGCAGCAATTCGTTTCTTGTTACAACTGCCATGGATCCGATTGCCCCCCCGAGAGCAAGAGATCCGGTATCACCCATGAATACTTCCGCTGGATTTGAATTGTACCATAGAAATCCAAGGCAGGCACCAATTGCAGCACCCGCAAATACAGAAACCTCCCCTACGCCCGGAAGGTGGGAAAACTGCAGGTAACTGGCAAAATTCGCATGCCCCAGAAAATATGCCAGGGCACCAAACGCCATGATTGAAATCATGCTGACCCCTGTAGCCAGCCCATCCAACCCATCAGTAAGATTGACTGCATTTGATGTACCGGTAAGCACAAGTATCACAAGCAGGATGTAGAATATTCCCAGATCCAGCCTTATGCTCTTTAAAAAGGGAATAGTGGTTTCCGTTGATGTGATGGTTATATCCTGAGTCTCATCGCTGAGGTTGACAGTTCTCACGGATGGTATGTAACTCAGTTCCAGCTCTGTGTTCACCGGCTGCGGAGGGGTCAGGAGCAGCCAGATACCAACAATGATTCCCAGAGCAACCTGTCCTGCAAGTTTGTATCTGCCAATGAGTCCTTTTGGTGAATGCCTGACTACTTTCAGGTAATCATCAAAAAGACCAATAAGCCCCATCCATACTGTAGAAACCAGAACAACGAGAAGCGCTGTGCTGTTAAGTCGACCCCAGAAAAGCACCGGCACAAGAATTGACACAAGAATGATCACCCCTCCCATTGTGGGTGTTCCCTGCTTTTTCAGGTGGCTGGTCGGGCCATCGGATCTTACTTCCTGACCAATCTGATGGATACGCAGATATCGAATTATCCGACCACCAAACAAAAAACTGATAAACATCGCGGTAAGGGTAGCGCCAGCAGTCCGAAATGTTATGTATCCAAATAAATTAAATAATGATGATGCTTCCTTAAGTGGATATAATAGCCAATAGAGCATCATGCACCTTCCATTTTCAATTCCTGTACGAGTTGTCCAAGTTTCAGGGAATTGCTGCCTTTTACCAGAACAGTCGATCCGGGTTCTGCGGAATTTTTCAAAGCAATCAAGGCTTCCTTCCAGTCCTCCGCGAATAACACATTCAATTCTGACTGAGATCCTGAGGCTTCCTTAAACCAGTGACCAACAAGAATTACCAGATCAAACCCCAATTCTTCAACCTTCCGAAGAACCTCCCGGTGACTGGCAAGAGATCTTTCACCCAGTTCAAGCATGTCTCCAAGAACGGCTACCAGCGGCTTTTCATGTAGCTGAACTGCTGACTTCAGGCAAGCAACAGTTGATTCCGGATTAGCGTTGTAGCTCTCGTCAATTACAGTATAATTTTCTGTAGAGAACACAATTCCTCTGCCGGCTCCGGGAAGAAGTTTCGAGATGGCTTCAGCGGAATCCACAGGGTCAACTCCAAGTCTCTGAGCTGCGGCAATTGCCGCGACTGCATTCTGCATGTTGTGCTCACCACCGTACTCCAGAGCAAGATCAATTCCCCAGGGCATGGCTCTGCCATTTTCCAGAAAACAATCACCCCCGCAACCGTGTGTGATAATCTCAAGTCCTCTTAACTGAGCCTCCTCCAGAAGAATTCCCTCGCCGGCGGGAATCACCGCCAAACCACCTTTTTCGGTGCAATGAAGAATTTCCGCTTTCGCATAAGCAATTTTCTCCCTGGTTCCAAAATTCTCTATATGAGCCGTTCCAACATTGGTTATCAGAGAAAGATTCGGCCTGGCGACCCACCCAAGTCTAAGAAGCTCACCAGGGTGGTTCATTCCCATCTCAAGAACCAGCATTTCCATTCCCGGAGGTGTATTAAGCAGAGTCATGGGAAGCCCCAGATGGTTGTTCAGATTGCCCCTTGTCTGCCAGGTCCTGAATCTTGTAGAAAGAGCCGCGGCAAGCATTTTTCTTGTTGTTGTTTTTCCACTTGAACCTGTTACTCCTATGATGGGATAAGTAATGCAGTCACGAGCCCATGCTCCGGCTTCCATAAGAGCTTCTTCTACACTGTCCACTTCAAGAATCGGCCCGGTAAACCCATCTCTGGAAACAACCGCCGCTCCACCCGCGCCAAGCACATCAATCACAAAATCATGTCCATCTGCGTTTCTTCCCTGAAGCGCAAAGAAAAGTGATGAAGGACCAGCTTCTCTCGAATCAATTGTAGCGTAGCTGAAGGAGTACTCCTCCGGAGCCGGACAACCAAGTCTTGCCGACAGAGAAATCAGAGAACGCATTTGTACCCCCTGCTCTCCAGAGCAATTCTTGCCTGTTCCCTGTCATCAAAGTGAATCTTCTTTTTCCCGAGTATCTGGTAATCCTCGTGACCCTTACCGGCAATTATTACAACATCACCTTTTTCCGCCATGGAAATCGCCATCCTTACAGCTTCTGCCCTGTCCTGTTCAACCCGGGGATTGTATTCTTCCGGAATTCCCGAGAGAATCTCATCAATTATTGCAGAAGGATCCTCTGTTCTGGGATTGTCACTGGTGACAAACACCACATCAGCAATTTCCGCCGCAATTTTTCCCATAACAGGGCGCTTGCGGTTATCCCTGTCTCCTCCGCACCCGAATACGGCAATAAGCTTGTTCTCCGCAAGAAGAGTTCCCTGTTTGAGAACCCTTTCGAGAGCATCAGGAGTATGGGCATAATCAACGGCAACAAGAAATTCCTGACCACAATTCACCCTTTCCATTCGCCCGGGAACTCCGGGAAAAGAACTCACTGCCTGCACAGCACCGGCGATTGGAACCCCGAGCTGAACTGCGGCGGCGATTGCTCCCGCCGCATTGTAAATGTTAAACC
Source organism: Candidatus Fermentibacteraceae bacterium (assembly GCA_030596465.1). Lineage (GTDB taxonomy): Bacteria > Fermentibacterota > Fermentibacteria > Fermentibacterales > JCC-6 > Sabulitectum. The sequence continues at coordinate 13,238 of JAUVJW010000008.1, forward strand.
TGCCAGGAGCTTTAACGGTTACCGGATAGTTACCGTCAGGGGCGCGAAGGTTAAAGCTGGAACCGGATAGTTGAACCTTGATACCGGTAATTCTGTATGTATCGCCCGCACGCTCTCCAAAAGTAACAGCATTCTCTACCTCGGGCCAGTCCGGTGTGTAGGTTCCAACTATTTTAACTCCACTGTCTTTTGTGAGTGTGAATATCTTTTTCTTCGTATTCAGGTATTCTTTCATAGTCGGGTGAAAATCAAGATGATCCTGGGAAATATTGGTAAAAAGTACCACATCAAATCTTACATTGTTAACGCGGCAGAGAGCAAGTGCATGGCTGGAAACTTCCATAATGCACGCCCTGTCTTCTCTGTTTACCATCTCTCTCATGTACCTTGTAACTTCAAGAGAATCCGGTGTTGTCACTGAAGCCGGAATGTTTCGCCCACCCGCAATGTGACCAACAGTACCCATTATTCCAGTTTGAATTCCCCTGTTTTCCATTATCCACCTGAGAATATGGGCAGTACTTGTTTTTCCATTTGTTCCGGTAATACCAACGGTTTTCATTTCTTCCCATGGATTTCTGTAAAAAACGGCTGAAATAGCTGCCAGGAGATTTCTGTTGTCTCCAGAAGGATTAACCAGAACAGAAGGGGAATTAATCTTTGTTATCGGTCTTTCTGAAATTACTGCCACCGCACCGGAGGAAAGAGCCTTCTCTATAAAGCGGTGCCCGTCACTGGAAAAACCCTTTATCGCTACAAAAACAAAACCAGGTAAAACTTTTCTGGAATCATATGCAAGCCCGGCTATGTCCGTATCTCCAAAGCTGGAAGAAACAGGGATTCCTGTTCCCTTGAGCAGATCATTCAGTTTCACAACCCACCCCCTGCAGCAATCATTTCGTTCACAGGATGCGCCTCACCCAGTGCAATTTCCGGTGAAGTGGAGAGAATCTGAGAAACAACACGCTCAAACACCGGGGCAGCCAGAGTACTTCCCCATCTGTATTCGTAATCGGGTTGATCAAAAACCACCACAGCAACAAGCCGGGGGTTGTCCGCTGGAATCATACCGGCAAAGGCGGACAGGTAACCGTCCTGTACCAGCCTCTCCGCGGTACCGGTTTTCCCGGCTACTGTTACTCCGGGGACCTGTGCGCTTGTTCCCGTACCTTCAGTGACAACCGCAGCCAGCACCGACCTGACTTCCGCCGCTGTTTCCTCTGAGATAATTCTGTGCGCGGGTGATTCCGCGAGAGGTCGAAGAAGTCCACCCTCTTTTGTAGACTCGACAAGCCTTGGTCTGTAAAGAAGCCCGCCATTTGCTATAGCACCGTAAGCCATTGCTATCTGAAGGGGCGTAGCGGAAACTTCCTGGCCAATAGCCAGGTTTGCCTTTGAAAGCCCTGACCAGTTATGTACATCCGAGACAATCCCGCTCTGCTCACCGGGAAACTCAACTCTTGTCTTTCTTCCAAATCCAAAGTCAGTACAGTATGCGTGAAATAGAGAATCCGACATGGTTGAAGCAATTTGAACTGTACCCACATTACTGGAATGAGTTATAACACCGGTGAGGTTCAGAACCTCACCTATGGGGTGGCTTTCGTTTATCCGGTAACCACAAATTTCAATATAGCTTCGGGTACAATCGAATGAATCAGCAAGAGTAACAGTATTTGCGTCCAGCGCGGCAGCGAGAGTCACGGCTTTGAATACTGAACCGGGTTCAGTAGAACTTTGAATACAATGGTTCCTGGCCAGCGAGCCGTTTTCATTAAATATCGGATAACTGGCCATGGTCAGTATATCGCCGTTGGCTGGATCAATTACTACTACCGCACCCCAGCTTGAACCGGAGATCTCCACCGCCCGCTCAAGCTCTTTTTGAGCTATCTCCTGGTATCTGGAATCAATGGTAAGACGCAAATCCCGACCATGAACAGGCAATATGTTGTCAGCTCCGGCATCAACCGCACGGTATCCTGCCCATCCGCTGGCCTGGAAATAACTTACCCCATCTGTACCCTCAAGAATATCCTCAAGGTAGTATTCCAGCCCCTGGGAAATGTTCTCGTTGTGAGTTCCTATCACCGGTATCATTACTTCAGCCATGGGATAAACCCTGCGGGTTACAAAACTGCAATCGGCAAATCTGGAAATTGAGTCCAGAATTTGCGAAGCGTATTCCCATGGAACCTGATCCGCGATAATCGTGTTCCCGTCACCTCGCTGAACGGGAATTGAAAATCGGGAATAGCTTCCAAGATTACTTACCAGAGAATCAATATCTCCTGTTCTTTCTACAGGAACATTAGGCCAGTAAACGGAGAACACAGCCTCTGTGATGTTTCCGGCAAGAAGGTAACCGTTAGTGTCATAAATTTCACCTCTTCTGGCCTCAACGTCAACCCTGATTGTCTGCTGCCTCTCAGCCCTCTGCATATACTCCTGATGATGCACAATCTGTATTCCGGCCATCTTGGAGATTGACAAAATGATGAAAACACCGGTAAGTATCATAAGAAGACTGATGCGAGCGGATACTCTCTCCATTGCCGTCGCTCTGTTACTCATTCTCCCGCCTCCAGAAGAACAAAATTTTCCAGAGGAAGTGGTATCAGCTCAAGTTCCGAACCAATTTCTCTGAGCCTTCCGGGAGCCTCCAGAACCGCTATTCGGGAGATAAGCGCCTGCCTTGTACTGCGAAGGCTATCGCTCCCTGCTGAAACAGCCGCGAGTTCTACTGATGCCATAATGTAAAAATTCCGTACAATCAACTGAGCCACGGAAAACACAATTACACCTGCCGCGCCAATCAACAGAAATCTTCGCCTGTGATATTTCACAATCTAACCCCCAGCCTGAGCCGTGCGCTCCTGGCCCTGGGATTATTTCTTTTTTCCGCAAGGGAAGGAAGAAACCAGGGAGGATCAAATTGCCGGAAGTACTCTGAATCCCTGAAGTGCCGCTTTATCATTCCATCTTCAAGGGAATGAAATGTAAGAACCGCCACATGACATCCTGAATCAGTCCACAGGTGCATTTCTGAAAGAAGTTTCTCAAGGTGATCAAGTTCTCCGTTAACGAGAATCCTTATTGCCTGAAAAACACGGGCCAGAGGTTTCACTGGATTCCCCCTGACCGCCGATTGCACTGCTTGAGCCAGATCGTCAGTTGTGAGGAGTCTGCTGTTTCGCTTGATTGCCCTCGCTATAACCCGGGAACGACCCTCTTCACCATAGCGATAAATAGCATCCGCAATCTGTTTTTCCGTCATACCACGGAGTAGCTCTGACGCAGGTTTCCCTTGACTCCGATCAAATCTCATATCCAGAGGACCCGAGGTTCTGTGAGAAAAACCCCTTTCCGGAGTATCAAGCTGTATTGAACTCAAACCCAGATCAAACAGAGCGCCACCGGCCTGGGGAAAGCCATTTTCTTCAATAATCCCCGGTGTTTCCGTATAGCTTGAATTTATTACCGTAACATTTGTTCCGTTGAATTTTTCTGTAAGTTTCTTCGATGCGGATGGATCGCGCTCAATAGCCAGAACATGACCGTCTGGTATCGCCCTGGAAATCAGGCTGGTATGCCCTCCACCACCGGAAGTTCCGTCAACAACCAGTTCAGGCGACGAAGCACAGAGATACTCAACTATCTCTGTTGGCATAATCGGCAGATGACCCCGTTCCATCAAAATTCCTCCTAAAGAGGTAGATTAAGACCCTCGGCGATTTCCTCACATGAAAATCCCGCTTCATCTATATAGGAATTGTACCGATCCGGTTGCCATAGTTCCATGGTATCGAATTTGCCAAGGAACATTATTTCTCCAGTAATTCCTGCTTTTTTCGCAAGTTCCGCGGGAATTGATATTCGTCCCTGGGAATCCACACTGACTGCCCTTAAATTCTGAGCAAGACTTCTAACTAAAAAGCGTGTCTCCCGTGTACGAGGTAAAGAAAGCAATTTTTCTTCAAGTTCCTGCCATCTATCCGAAGGATACAGCACAAGACATCCTTCCATACCCACATTCAGATAGAGATCCTCTGCGGTAAGCTGTCGTCTGAACAGTGCCGGGATACTAACTCGCCCCTTGTCATCCAGTGTGTGTCTGTGTGTACCAACGAATGCTGCCATATTGTTCCCTTCGCAGCTATCATTACCCCACTTTACCCCACTGTCAACCCACCCTGTCCCACCTGTATCCCACAAGCTGCTCAAAAGAACAAAAAAAATGGGAACATTGAAGTTCCCATTGTTTTTTGCTGCTGTTGACAGGTATTACATACGATTTCTTATTTCAGTGATTTTCCTCGTAATCGTACTGATACCTGTACGTGTAGTAAGTATATGAAGTGTAGGTCTTTATGGGATCAAAACCGTTGATAACGGCTCCGGAAAAGTGACCTCCGGAGCGCTGCAGTTTTTGCCACACTCCCTGCACAACCTTTTTCTGTATTTTTCCGCTTCTTACAACAAGAAGCACAGAATCAACTACAGGTGCTAAAACTACTGCATCTGTAACAACCGCTGCCGGTGGAGAATCTATGATGAGAAGGTCACATTCCCCTGCAATCCTCGCAAAGACGCTTTTTCTCGCTGCGGCTTCCACAATTTCTGCGGGATTGTGAGGTATGTGGCCACTGCAAATTACAGAAAGTCCTTTAACCCCGGTCTCCCTGATAACATCTTTCAGATCAGCTTTACCTGTGATCAGCTCTGAAAACCCCGGTTTTCTCGGAAACCCGAAGGTCTTGTTAACTGTGGGTCTTCTCAGATCACAATCAAGAAGAATAACTTTTTTCCCGGCCTCTGCCTCAGCCACAGCAAGATTGGCGGAAACGCTGGATTTACCCTCGCGGGGACCGGAACTTGTCACAAGAAGCGTCTTGATAAGCTCATCCGGTTTGGAAAATGAAAGACTTGTTCGAAGATCACGGAAAGCCTCAGAATTGGGAGACTTCGAATGTTCAAGCAAAGAAAGAGGTATCTTACCCGTTTCTGTTTTGTGAGAAAATTTGGGAATAACCCCGATAAGAGGTATTCCAAGCCTTTCAAGATGCTCAGGATTCCGTAAAGAAGCATCCATTTGCCTCACCAGAAATATTATGCCAATACCGGCGGCAAGACCCACCATTATGCCCATGATAAGGTTTCTTCTGGTTGTGGGTTTGATCATTCCCCCGGGAAGAGCGGAGTCAACTATGGTAACATTACCCATCTGTCCGATCTCGGCGATCTTAACCTCTTCGTAACGGGTTCTGAGAAGTATATAGATGTTCTCGTTGACTCTTCTGTTCCTCTCAAGAGCTACGAGTTCATACTGAAACTCCGGAAGATCCGACAGACCGGAAGAGAGATCATTGACAACAACTCTGAGAGCCTGTTCGCGAGCCCTGCTGGAACGGTATTCTCCCTCGGCTGTCGCAATTGAAGATACAAGACCCTCTATACCCTGCTCAGGATTTGAAGGGTAGTTCATTTCTGAAAAGTCTCTAAGAGCGTCCGCAAGCTCATCTCTTCTTGTGTCAATACGCTGTTCCATTGCAAGAACAGGTTCTGAATCGGGATCAGCTCCATCGGCAAGCAGTGCGGCCCTGGCACTCTCGTAACGGGCCAGATCACTTTGTATCTGTCGAATGTACTCGCTATTAGAACCTGAAATGTCACCGATTACTGTTTCCCGCTGCTCACTCAGAAGACCGGAAAGATAATCGCGTCTGACCCTGGCGGCAGCAGCGCTGGTTGCCGCAGTTTGTGCCTGAGTCTCAAAGTTTGCCAGTGTACTGATCAGATTTCTGGTCTCGGTATCAATATCCGTTATATTGTTTTCTTCCTTGAATTGAAGAAGAGCACTCTCTGAGAGATCAAGTTGATTGGATGTCTGCTCGAGCTGATCTTCAAGAAAAAGCCTGACCTCGGTGTTCTCTCCCCTGGCCTGACGCTGGTTCCAGCGATTGTAAACATGAAGAAACAAATTCGTTATCACCGCGGAGGCCTCAGGGCTGTAGCCTGTACCACTGAGAACAAAGAAATTTGTATCTTTTATCCAGCTGACAGATACCATAGACTGGGCCAGCCCCACAAGGGCATTGTGAAGAAAGGGTTGATCTGGAATATTCCCCAGAAACAGGATAGAAACAAGACTATCGGAATCCGATGAGTGAAGAATTGAATCAGCAACCAGTTCAGCCATAATCCTGCTGTTTATCAGGTGTATCTGATCATTCCTCACGGCATCCATCTGAAACCAGAAAGTACCAGGCATATCAAGGGTACGAGACATACTGT
>JAUVJW010000185.1 GCA_030596465.1 Candidatus Fermentibacteraceae bacterium
TCCACGGTGCTGAAATTCAGCCACGAAGAAAATGGAGTTATCTTCTTCAAGGGTTCAATCTCCTGTACGGAAGCTGGAAGATTCGGATTCACCGTCAGGGTATTACCTGCTCACCCAAGGTATGGCAAAGTTGTTGAACCGGGTCTTGTTCACTGGTGGGAATAGACATAAATCCTTCCAGATATTTGGGTAAGCATAATAATGAACTGGCCATCTTCAGTAGAAAAGGCCAGATCAGGATATTGCAGGCAATCAATTGAGGGCGCGAAGATCATGTTCACAGAGTTGAGGATTGATATCCTGTTGTCTGACCTTCTGGGAGCAATGATAACATCCGTCCCCGGTATAATGCCGCAGATCTTATAGGGGTTGATAGTTGATATTTCATCGAGCATTTCCCCCGTGGAACCCCCATACAGAAATATCCTCGGATCAAGGGAATACTGATTGAAAACAATGATTTTACCACTGGTGTTGTATATGAAAGGCCCGGGCCTTTCCGTAAGGTGGAGTGTATCAATAAGCTCCATTGTAGCCGCATCGATTTCAAGAAGAAATTCCTTACTGGAATTACTAACGAGCAGTTTACTACCGTTCCGGGACATTGCTGCCCTCGTTATTGGCCAATTCGTTTCAAATTCTCCAAGATTTGAACCGGTGGAGATATCTATTTTTCTGGCCAGCCACTCGGGTCCCAGAAAGCATATCACCAGACTGCCGTTCCCGTCCGCAAGAAACATCTCGGTGGTAAAAGATTCTGTAGTGTATATCAGTTCCGGGGTTCCATCCGGTAACTGAATCCTGTAGATGTCATGGCTGTTCGAGTTTTCAAGGTACAGTGTTCCGGTAATCCTGTCCAGAGCATAATCGCCCGGAGAGAAATCCAGAAGCAGAGTATCCTTTTCTACAGGAGACGGGTTCATGTTAAGACAGGGATCAGAGAGAGAAAATGATTCAATTATGTCAGCCTCGGAATCGAGAACATAAACTCGACCGTTCAGAGAAAAAGCACCCGAAAACATATTCGAAATTACCGCGTACCCCATAAGTGTGGAGGGATACTCCGGATTCACATATTGTGCCGGACCCGCCGGTTCAACACTGTCTACACAAGCTGATAGCAAAATAACAGCCAAAAGAGCAATGGTGGCATACCAAACAGGTTTAGAGAGAGTTTTCATACACATACGCCCTTCCCGGAGCATCGCTTAGAATGATAATGTGATCATTGTCTGGAGAAGAAAAAACCATCTCCGCATACGAAAAGCAAAATAGGGATGGGGCAAATATCATGTTATCACTGTTCAGCACGGATACCCGAGTATCAGATCTCCGGGGGGCCAGAACCACATCAGTGCCTGGCATGAGAAAACAATACTTGTAGGGGTTTATGCACTCTATAACATCCATTGTTGACCCGGTATCTCCATCAAGCAGATAAACCCTGGGATGAATAGTGTACTGATTGAAGACTACGATATTGCCGGCGGTGTTGTACAGAAACGGTCCAAGCCTCTCAGGAAGAGGAAATGAATCCAACTTCTCAAAAGAGTCAGTATCTATCTCTATGAGATATTTCTTTCCAGAGTTACTCAAAAGAAGCCTGTCACTATCAACTGACAAAGCGGCTCTGGTGATAGGCCAGTCTGTCGTAAACTCGTTCTCCCCCTCTCCTGTAACCGCGTTTATCTTTCTAACCAGCCACTCCGGGCCCAAAAAACAGATAAGAAGAGAGTTTCCATTGTTTACTGCAAATATGTCTGTAATTATAGATTCACACTGATGAAGAAGTTCAGGAGAACCACCGCTGGAAAGAGATAATCTGTAAATGTCGTTGGAAACAGAATGAGACATAAAAAGCGTTTCCGTATACTGATCAAAACAGGAAAATGCAGGGGAAAATCCAAGTTGCAGGGTGTCCTTCACCGTCAAACTTTCCGGAATGGCAAGATTGGGATCCGAAACAGAAAAGGAAATCATTATCTGGTTTGTTTTGTCCAGAACATACACCCGCTCCTGGTAAAAAAACCCTCCTGAAAATTGTGTTGGAATTGATGCATAGCCGAAGAATTCAGATGGATAATCAGGATTCTCGTATTGCGCCGGACCGGCCGGCTCCAAAGCGTCCACACAAGCGGAAAAAAGAAAGATCAGAAAAAGAAACGAACTAAGCATTATTGGAAATACAGATGTTCTCAAGCTACTCTCCTTTGATGAACACAGTGGCGCAACCTGGTACAGATGTCCGGGAAACAGTTACAATGTAATCCCCGTCTTCCGAAACACAAATAGCACCTATCCTGTTATCCAGCGGAATTGACGGGGCAAAGATCATATTGTCCATATTCAGTATGGAAACTCTCTCATCCTGATTTCGGGGAAGAATCAGTGTGTTGGTTCCTGCAATTCTCTGGCTGACGATGTAAGAATTATATGGCCTTGAGTGAAATTCTTCTTCTCCTGTATCAAGATTCACTTTAACCATGTGAGGCAAGCTTGACGCCGCATCAAAAACAACAAGACTTTTTGAATCTGAGGTAAATGCCATTGTTCCTGTTCTCATGGGCATGTCAAGAGTATCAACGGGCGAAAGATCCTGAGCATTGAAGAAATGAATATCAGATCTCCCGGAGTTACCTGCCGCAATCAGTAAACCATCCGGCGAAATATTCAATCTCGTAACTGGCCATTGAATAGAAGTGGTTGCAGTCTGGCTCCAATCAATGGTAGAAACTGCCTCAATATGCCAGGGACTGCCCTGTGAACCAAGGTATATTGTACCGTCATCAGGAGATATTTGTATTGTACTGATAGAAGATGAATTTGCATAAACCATATTCCACTTGAGTGTTTCCGTGTTCACGGAATAGACCTCATTCGAACCGTAATGACACACATAGATTTCATTTCCTTCGGAGGGAGCAATCATCAGGCCCGGTGAGAAATCAAGTAAAAGAGTATCGCATATTAACGGATTCACAATAGCCCCTGAAACATCTTTGTACCATATCCTGTTGTTTCCCGGTTCCGATATCCAAACAATACTGCTTCCCGGAGCAAATACAGCAGAAAAGGGACCATGTCCGCAGTAAAAAAACCCCTTCAATTCGCTTGCATAGGAGGGGTTCACATACTCTGCCGTACCCGCCGGATTAATTGATACACAACCAGCCAGAGACAACAGAACAGCTGTACAGCAATTGTTTATTTTCACAGACTACCCCTTTCCCGTAATAACTGCAATATATAGGAACAACCAATCTGAAGGGAGTTACCATGGCGAGAATCTTCATTCTCTGTTTTCTTGTTGTTTTCTCCACGGCTTTCGCCGGTACCACTGGAAGAATTGCCGGTGTTGTCTTTGATGCCGGGGGGGATCCGGTGGTGGGAGCAACAGTACTGATTACCGGAACCGATTTCGGTACAATGACCGACGTCAATGGCGAGTACCTCATCCATAATCTCAATCCTGGCAGCTACAACCTTCAGGCAAGAATGGTAGGTAAAGCAGCACAAACCATTGAGGACATTCATGTTTCTGCTGATCTTACCACAAGAATTGACTTTGAGCTGGGTGATACAGCCACAGGAAATACAGTTATTACAGTTACGGATCAACGCGGATTGATAGTATTTGACGAAACTTCCTCTGTTAACATTATAGACAGTGATGACATTGACGCCATGCCTGTAACCTCAATAAAGGACATAATAGCCATGAGTTCAGGAGGTGTCACGGCAGGCAGCGATTTTCACATGCGTGGAGGCCGCTCCGGCGAAGTTATATATATGGTGGATGGTATTGTCATGAACGACCCCGCCACAAACCTTTTCACTATGGATATTCCTCTCTCCGCAGTTTCTGAAATTTCAATCACCTCCGGTGGTTTCAGTGCCGAATACGGTGGAGCGCAATCCGGAGTAGTGAACATCATCACCCGCGACGCAACAGACAAATTTCTAGCCTCACTCAACGGAGGAGGGGGTGCTTACTCTGAATCCGGCGATGCAAGTATCAACACCATGGAGCATTCTGTCTGGGAAAATCAAGTCTACCACGGTAACGCATCCAAAGGCGAAGGAGCACTTGGGGGGCCAACCTTTTTACAGGGAGAAAGCGGTTTCTTTATCACCGGTTCTTACAGCAGAAGCGGCTTTAATCATGCGGACAGCAGAGGTTACTGGGACAACAGTACTATTGAAACCATCAGCGGAACAGCCAAACTGTCCTGGAAACCCTCCCCCATGACCAGAGTTGTTGCCAATTTTTACCTTTCAAACGGAGAGAAAGGCTGGCGGGACTGGCTCTGGTCAAGAACAGTTGATCACTATGTGAATGACGGTGATACTCTTTACTACTCAAGGGAAAATGACAGGGCACTGCCAGTCAGGGAGCAGAACAGATTCTCTCCCGGAA
>JAUVJW010000191.1 GCA_030596465.1 Candidatus Fermentibacteraceae bacterium
CGCAAGATCACCTGCAAGTTAATTCAGCTTGTAATCATCTGCTCATCCAAAGAAGTGCTGCTGATTGAAGAAGTGAAATAGTTTTCTGTTTGGGTTCGGGTCCTCTCATGGTTAGAAAACATTTGGTTATTATTCGGTACAGACTGTGAAGTTTTGAAGCTCCTTTTTGTTGAATGTAAGTTGTTGGTGCACAACTAATATACTATAGTTTGCAGCCTCTTTCAGGGGTGAACTGTGATGGATTCGGGTTATTGAGAACAAAAACTTAACGGGGTACACAGTATGGCAAATGAAGAAATAGTAGAGCTGGAAAAAGAACTTGAAGAACTCCGGGCGAAACCTTCAGATTCAGAACTTGTTTCAGTGCTGAATAAACTTGCTTTTGCTGTGATGCATTCAGATCCTCGCATCGCGGAAGCATATGCAATGGAAGTACTGGATCTTGCTGAAAATCTGGGATTTCCTGTTGAACAGGCAAAAAGTTACACCACACTTGGGATAATCAATCTTGAGGCGGGGAAGTTTACCGAGGCGATTTCCTGCTGTATGAAGTCAATGGAGATATTCGAGAAACTCGGGGATATGAGTGGTACAGCATCCGTTCACGCTACTATTGCCAATGTATACTGGGCTCAGGGTATGATTGACAAGGCTCTTGAGCACATCCACGAGTCTCTCAGGCAAAAGCAGGAATGCGGTGCAAGCAAGGATGATATTGCCTCTTGTCACATAAATATTGGAGCATGCTACAGTAGCCTGAATCGTTTGGATAAGGCACTGCTATCCTTTGAATTCGCACGGAAGATATGTGAAGAATGCGGTAATCTTCGGCAGTTGGCATATGTCAGTCACAATCTCGGTTCGATCTACGGAAAAAAAGAAGAGCTTGAAACTGCTCGGGAATGGTTCCAGAAAGCCCTTGACATCAGGGAAGAGATGGGTGACAAAAAAGGCATAGCAAGTACTCTGTGCAATCTGGGAAGTCTTCATGAAACACTCGGCAACAATGAATTAGCTCTGGACTTTTTCGTCAGGAGTCTTGAACTGTATGAGGAGGTCGGCAACAAAAGGGGAACCGCAAATACATGTGCTTGCATTGGCGGGATATATACTGCAATGGGGCGTTTCGATGAAGCAGAGAAATTAATAAAAAGAGGCTTGGAAATAGCAAGGAAACTGAAGCTGAAAGACTGGGAAATCCTATGCCTGGAAAAGGTAACGGATCTGTACGAGGCGAAGGGGGATATGCATATAGCGTTGAAATACTCACGGGAACTGAAAACATGCCTGGAAGAGTACATGAACGAGAAGAGTATGGAAAAGATTGCAAAGCTTCAGGTGCAGTTCGAAACCGAGAAAAAGGAAAAGGAAGCCGAAATCTATCGTCTGAAGAACATAGAACTTTCCAGTATGAACGATCAGCTTCGTGATGCTCTGACTCATGTGAAGAAACTTCAGGGAATGCTTCCTATCTGCGCGAACTGCAAAAAAGTCAGAGATGATGATGGCTACTGGCAGCAGATCGAATCTTACATTTCCAAACACTCCGACGCAAAAATTACTCACGGAATATGCCCCGAGTGCATGATTAAGCTATTCGGTAAAGACATCTCCCGGGAGAAACCCCCGTCATAGAATTTATCTTTCTTTATCTGGTTATTACTATTTGCGTTGTTGTTGAAATTTAAGTTATAGAGACCCCGCCGCTTCCATTGCGACAGCTGAAAAAGGCTGGAGCGTTAACTCCAGCCTTCAAATAGTATTACCGCTTTGTTAATTCAACCACGGCCGGTTGCCCCGTTGAAATATCTCCGGGTCGCCTGGATCGTTTTCCGACTGACCCCCAGGATGAGTAGAGGCAGATCTGTGGTCTGGTTTTTCGGGATCACAGGCTTTGTTTGTGTTATTGTTTGAGCTATCGTCCGGGATGCCAGGCTCGGCTCCGGTAATTGATGGAGTAGTAGCGGGTTCTTCACCCATGTCCGGGTTGTTGTGTGCAACAGAGGGGGAACCCTGAGTCTGGGGTTTACCCTCTACGCCTGAAGGTTGACTGCCTGATGCGGATCTGCCAGCAGTATTTGCAATAATTGCAGAAAAATTACCTTGACTTGACACTACTTGTCCAAGGGCAGCGAAGCTGGAAGTTGCCTGCGGGTTAGAAGCAATGTATGTGTGCTGAAGATTTGCTCTCTGAAGTGAATTTTCGATTTTTGGTGTTGAGGCAATTTCCCAGTTTTTTGGATCTGTCTGGGTTGTTGTTGCTGTTGTTTCAAATACAGGGTCGGTGGTTGCTTCAAGAGTGGCGATTCTGGTTATTCTACCTCTGTTTTCACTGCCCGGTGCAGCAACATTGACGGTTGGTTTGGTGTCGTTGGCAGGGGTTGATGTGCTGTGAGTGGCCTGGGCAATTGTCATTTGCAAAATTGACGGTATCTCGAAATGTGCTGACGGAGCCAGACTTTGAGTGACACCAATACCAAGAAACAGTGCAAAGACCATTCCCAGTACAAGTCCTCCGGATAAAGAAACTACCTTCTCAGTCATTCTGTTTGCACCTCCACTACCTCGGGAGAGTTCTGAACAGAAACATCAACATCCTCACCGCTTTCACCCCTTATATAAAGGATAAGCGCCACGCCAATAAGAAAACCTATTATGGCGTGCGGCCAATTCAGAAATCTCAAATTTTTCTCCTCTACAACACCCGATACTAATTACTTTATATGGGTATAGCAAGTGCTGTAAAAAGTTACAGCACCACAGATCAGGTACTTTCATGAAAAGTAAGGGTGTATCTGTTGTTGTCTGCAATGGCCTGGAGTTTCATCCCGTGGGCTTTAACAAGCTCTTTATCAATTGCCTGGTACTCCAGTGTTATCTGTTTATCTGATACTCTCGCTCGAAGCCTGGCTTTCACCAGTGGTCTTAACGATTGTTCTATCCGGTTGATAAGAGAGATTAGTTCAGGGGTAATAGATGTCATCTCCGGTATCCTTGTGGCAAGGCAGGAGTCAGCTGGCCTGTTTGGATCTTTCATGTTGAGTAGTCTGCCCAGTTCTCTTACATCAGTTTTGGTCATTCCTGATGTTTTGAACGGATGCAAGATATTCAATTCTTCCGCGGCTTTAAGGCCGGGGCGCTGTTCGGTGGTATCGTTCAGATTAGTGCCGTCTGCCAGTATGGTAATGTTCTGTTTTTCCGCCGCTGCTTTGATGGTTGAGTAGACAGCTTTCTTGCAGTGGTAACATCGTTCTGATGTGTTTGCTGTAATGCTGTTGAGTTGGAGTGTATCCAGTGTTACCTGAATCAGCCTGATGTTGAGTTCATCCGTGGCAGCTTTAACAATATCGGTGTAGTATTTCGCAATGAATGGCGTGACAGCAATGAAGGCAATTGTGTTTGCGCTGCCCGACACATCTGCGGCAGCACGGAGCAGTACTTCACTGTCACAGCCGCCGGACACCAGTATACCGATTCTTTTTATGCGTTGCAGTTCTTCTGCCAGAGCCGGGTAAGCTATTTGTGTTGTTGTCTGCACGGTATTCCTTTTTTTTACTTTTGCGTATCATACCACTTACGGAATTTTGCTTAACATAAAACTTTTTGAGGGGTTCTTTCATAATGAAGGTAGCAGTATTCGATCCCTGCAGCGGTATTTCCGGTAACATGATTCTTGGGGCTCTGCTTGATAACGGTCTTGCTGTTGAAGACCTGATTGCCGGCCTGCGGGTATTGCCCCTTTCGGACTGGGACATTGTTGCGTCGAAGGTAATGCGAGGAGGATTACAGGGTACTCATGTTGAAGTGGCAATTCCACATGAGCATGTACACAGACATCTGTCGGATATTGTTGGAATTATTGAGCCATCATCTCTGGACCCATGGGTGAAGAAGATGGCTTTGAAAGCTTTTGAGTTGCTTGCTTCAGCGGAGGCGGCGGCTCACGGTATTGGTGTTGATGAAGTACATTTCCATGAAGTAGGAGCAATGGACGCCATAATTGATGTGGTGGGAAGTTGCCTGGGAATGCATCTGCTGGGGGTAGAAAAGGTTTACTCTTCCCCGGTTGCTGTTGGTACCGGTACAGTTGAATGCGCTCACGGGATAATGCCGTTACCTGCTCCGGCGACCTCACGGTTACTTGAAGGTGTGCCTGTTGTTCCAACTGATGAGCCTTTTGAGCTGACAACACCAACCGGGGCGGCGGTATTAACTGCTCTGGTAGAGTCATGGGACACTCCTCCGGCTTATACTGGTATTTCCAATGGAATGGGCGCAG
>JAUVJW010000205.1 GCA_030596465.1 Candidatus Fermentibacteraceae bacterium
GGGAATGTGGTTAAGGTATGATCTTGCGGGAATATCAAAATCAACAAATTCATGACTGCCGTGCACTGTTATCTCTGCAAAAGGCTTGCCAAGCCCCCTGGAAACGGCTTCAACATTACTGTCAAGCTGGTTCCACGGAAGACCGGCCATCTCTGCCAGAACCATATCCATGTAAACTCCATTGTTTGAAACCGCAAGAAAGCCTTCGTGTCTTCTTCTGCCGTCAGTGCTTGGGCCTCTGCCGTCCATGCAGAGAATGCCGTCGCTGATATGCAGGCTGAAATCCGCTATCTCGTAAAGATCAACAATATTCACAGCAAGATCCACGGGGCAGGGGCTGCGCATGTGAAGCATGGCTTTCCCGAGGCCGGGGACAATACCGAACGAGTTCTTCAATGCGTTTGTCAATCGAGTATACATATGAGTTTTGAACTTGCACAGGTTTATCCTGCAATCGTATCCTTCAAGAATCGGGAGCGCGATATCGTATTCTCTGTTGTGTATTGAAATTCTTTTTGATCCGGAACCTTCAAAACTCACGAGTTCAGCACCAGTCACCTCAGCGGCAGTATTAAAACCACAGTTTCTCCAGTATCGTTCCACACCTTTTACAGCTCCTCCCGGGCTGTCACCAATGAAAACTTCGCAGCCCCTGTCCCTGAGCAGAGATGAAACAGCGGCAACAACCGCGGGATGAGTTGTGATTCCTCTGGCGGGATGCTTCGCGGCAAGCATATTCACTTTGAGAAGCACCCTGTTCCCTGTGGATGTACCCGGGGGCCAGCCTCCGGCCGTTTCCACCATGGAGGCAATTGCATCCCGAAGTACTCTTACGCAGTAAAAGCTGAAACCGTCCTGTATAACAACATCGTAGTTCATAATTCCTCAGTTGCAGCAAACACTGTTTTTACCGGCTCTCTTTGCCCTGTACATTCTCTGATCGGCTATTTCCAGCAATTCATCCTTCTCTCTTGAATCAACGGGAAAGGTTGCAACGCCCAGACTGAGGCTGACGAACCCTCTCGGTTGTTCCGCCGAATTTGGAATACCCTTGCTGGCTTCAACCACCTTTACACGAATTCTCTCGGCAATATCCGCGGCCACCTGCTTATCTGTAAGTGGAAGAATGCAAACAAACTCCTCTCCACCGTACCGCACAAGAATATCCACATCTCTGAGGGCGTCACTCATAGCCTGTGTAAGTTTCTGCAGGAGAACATTGCCCATTGGATGACCAAAAGAATCATTGTAGTGTTTGAAATCATCAATATCCATCATTATCAGAGAAAAAGAGTATTCGTACCGGTCAGCCCTCTCAAATTCCTCCGGATATCTCTCCTCAAAAAAGGTCATATTGTACAACCCCGTGAGCCTGTCTCGACGAGCCAGCTTTATAAGCTCCGTCTGTTGAAGAGCTGTCTCAAGTACGCCTGCCGTAAATCCCACAAGATTGTTCAATCTTCTAACATCATCACCGTGGAATCTATTCACCTGTGTACTCTCAAGATTAATAGCACCCACAACCCTTCCACGACTCAACATAGGGATAGCCAGTTCACTTCTGATATCCTTCAGAATACTAATAAAAGGACCGTTCTGGAGAACATCAGGAATGTTGATTGTCCGCCCGGTTCTTACCGTTTCTGACACAATACCGGATCCGGATGTCACCTGAATTATTGCTCCGGGAAGAAATGCTGTATCCTTATAGTGCGAACCTGATACCGCATGAACAATCAACTTTTCCGGTGCTATTGATGAAGGAACTTCCCCGGCGGCAAGAATAGAGATTGCTTCATCAGGGTAAAATGCTTCAATAGTTCGAAGCAGTGTCCTGCATATTTCCCCCGGATCCACCAGTGAGGTAAGATCGGCGGCAAGCGAAGCTATTGCGTCTGTTTCAAACTCAAGAAGCCTGATTTTTTTCTTTTGATTCCCGAGGATTGTGTTGTCTGATACCACAAGAGTCATGCCTCCGGATTCCCTCTGCATCAAAGATAGCCCAATAAAACTATCCCCTTTGTTCAAGGGAACTGTTTGTATCTCTGCGTCGCGCTTTTCTAATCCGGCATTTACTATAATTTCACGGGATGCCGTGGGAACAGATGCCATAACATCACTTAACGACATTCCTCTGGAAATAGCGCCGATACCGGGAATTGTATTAATACCCGCATAAACGGTATCCACCATTCCTGTTTCGGAAAAAACAATTGCATTGGAAGATAATCCTTTGAGCATCTGTTCAAATGTACTTCTAAAACCTTCAAGACGGCTCTGCGCATCAAGGTATCTGATAAATGACGACAATTCACCCGCGAGCATTTTCAGCATCCGAAGACTACCGTCTGAAGGATGCTTCTTTGAAATACCGTTGTCGCACCTGATAATTCCATACACATTACCACCAACTTTAACGGGTGTATCAACATAGGTAATACTGCCTACCCATGTTTCTCTGTTGTCTCTGAATTCAGGCTCCCATGACGCAACCTGAATTCCAGTGGCAACGACCGTGTCAATCGGCAGGTGACCCACAATACCGGAAAGATGTATGGGTTCACCTGTTATCCCTCTTCCCCTGAAGGCAACTGCTTCAACCGTGTTACCGGAACTGTTGAGAACACCAATCCAGACCCTTTGAAAACCCAGCCCGCCCAGAACGGACAGCACCACTTTTCTGCAAGCTTCTGAAATCGAGGTAACACCACTTAGATCGGAGGCCAGGCTGACCACCGTCTCAATGGACTCGAGAGAGTCTTCAAGGCAATCCGCTGCCATAAGCATGATTCTGTCATGAGATACCGGGAGCCCTGCTTGAATGCTGGATGCTCTTACTGAACTTAAATGTAGCCTGACAAGTTCGATTATTTCACTTAATGGTGTAGAGTAATCAACCACCGCGACGGCGGAAGCACTCATCGCCTTTCTTTGTATCCTCGGATTGATATCCGGGACACTGATAATCACAGGCATTTCCTTTCTGGAATACACCGTACTCAAAAAACGAGATACCTTCAGTCCATCCATGCCCGCCAGAATCTGTCCGCAGAAAATACATCTCGGTTTTATGGAAAGAGCCGCTGTCACAGCATCCAGGCCGTTGGTTACGGATTTTACAGAGAGGCCCTCCCGAAGAAGAGCCTCCTCTGTAACTGCAAGAAGAGCATGGCTTCCCATGGCAAGGAGAATATCAATCCTTTTCACGGGTGCCGTCCCGCGCTGTTACTCTGTTTCCAGAACAGCCTGTGCAGCTGCAAGTCTGGCAACAGGGACTCTGTATGGTGAGCAGGACACATAGTCCAGCCCGACATCATTGAAAAATTTAATGGATGCCGGGTCTCCTCCATGCTCGCCGCAGACGCCGATCTTGAGTGCCGGCTTTGTCTCCCTGCCAAGTTTGACAGCGATCTCAACCAGACGCCCTACACCGGGAATGTCCAGCGAGGCAAATGGATCTCTCTCATAGATACCCATCCTCACATACTCACTCAAGAATTTGCCAGCGTCATCCCGCGAGAACCCGCAGCACATCTGTGTGAGATCGTTGGTGCCGAAACTAAAGAAGTCGGCCTTTACCGCTACCTGATCCGCAGTAATCGCGGCTCTTGGTATCTCGATCATGGTACCGATCTGATACTTGATGTAATCATCAGCTTTACCCTGCTCCGCCAGTACCGCGTCAACCACCCTCTGAGCCATTTCTCTGGCCAAAGTCAGTTCTTTTACATTACCAA
>JAUVJW010000111.1 GCA_030596465.1 Candidatus Fermentibacteraceae bacterium
ATGATGGGCACTTCACAGTATCGTCGTCATCGCCTGCTTCATCAAGATCGAGATCATCATCAAGGTCAAGCTCATCAAGGTTGTCATCATCTGCCGAGGGTTTCCCCTTTGCTTTTTTGGATGCCTTGCCCTGGGTTGCTTCCTCAACATCCCTGAGAACCTTCTTCATATCACCAAGCTCGGAACGGAAACCATCAAGCTCATCAGCGGTGGTATTTCTCTCTTTAGTGGCAGAATCAAGATCCTTCTGGAAAGATGGATCATTTTCATCGTGTTCTCTGAGCCTCGCCCTGATCTGAAGCTCTTCAACAAGATCTGACTCGTTCTGATGCTTCTGCTCAAGCTCGTTGATCTTCTTGGTCAGATCGCCCACTTTACCTTCTAAAGAACCCTTCTCGGCACCAAGTTTTCCCAGCACATCGTTCAGCTGATTGTCATAATCGCCCTTGATTCTGGAGTAAACCCTCTGGTTCGTCTCCGCCTTCATGACTTCAAGATTAGACAGTCTTTCAGCAAGTTCAGTTCTCCTTGCCAGAAGATCCTGGATCTTTCTCTCCAGCGCCATTACCCCTCCATTCTCAAATGCCTTAATTTTCACAAGTCACAATACACTACGATATCTTTCTTCATTTACCGGCGAATGTCAAGGAGAGAACCACGGACGCTATTGATGCCAACGGATCCACCCCGGTCTTCAGTCCGAAATCAGCATCAGCGAAACACTCTAGTACTGCTGGAGTTGCGGTGTTTGAGCGCCTGCGGGCATACTCCTCAACATTGCGCCATCTGAACTTCGGAATACCAAGCCTTTTTGCTGCTGCCGCAGGCGGTATCCCGCTTTGAAGCAATTCTCTTGCTCCCGCTACCTGTTTCCACTGACTGTAAAGAAGAGCCAGCAACCTTATAGGCTCTTCCCCTGAACTCAGCAGGAGAGATAAAGACCGCATTGCTGCTCCTTTCTTCCCGGACAATACCTCACCGCAGAACTGGAAAGCAGTGGTTTCCTCAAGACCCTGCACTGCCGAATAAACCCCTGAGGCATTTACATTTGAACCTCTACCGTGAAAAAGCGCTATACGAACCAGCATATCCGCCAGTCTTTCAAGTTTGCCGGAGGCAATTGCCTCGGCAGCCTGAGATCCGTCCCGGGTAAGTGTTATTCCCTCTTCCGCGGCAAGAACACTGGTCCACTTCCACATCTGATTTGCGAAAGGTTCCCAGCAGGTGAAGCCGGTTCCAGCAGATTCCAGCCTGCTCAAAAAGACATTCGATGGTTTCCGCCCTGCGGTACGACAGAAAAGAATGTGGTCAAAACTACCCGTGACAATCTTTTCAAGCTCATTTTTCTGTGATTTGGTAAGCTTATCAACCTCCCCGATCATCACAAGTTTTCCAGGGCTGAACAGTGAACCTTCTCTGAATAATGCGGTAAGACTTATCTCACTCAAATCGTCCGGCATGAGCCTGACCGGTTCCAGTGACAAAGCTGTTCCCCGGAGTCTGAGAGCATCAAGAAGCCGGGTCGACTGATAGTACTCTTCACCGGAAACGACAAAAGAATCCCCGGGAGAAGCGGACTCCATCTTTTTCATCATAGCATCAAAGTTCTTTAGTATCAATTTTCAACGCCCTCCGGGTATTGCCCCTTGACTGGCATTTTGCTTATTTTCCACCCTCAATTTAACAGAGGGGATCCGTTAATGTTAACCTGGTTCAGAAACAATGCAAAGATATTCCTTATTGCCATCGTTGTCATCTTCGTGGCAATGATATTTCTCGAATGGGGTCGCGGTGGTATACAGAACGTGGAGGCCGACAAACTCGTTGTGGGTACTGTGAACGGCACAGGACTTCAGCCAACATCCTATGATTATGTCCGTGATGAAGTATACAACGGCTTAAAACTCCAGATGCAGCGGATGGGCGATCCCGATCCAGAGAATCAGCTTGCGCTCATGTACAACGATATCAACAATACTGCGTTTGAAATCCTGGTGGACAGAACACTTCAGGATGAATATCTGAAACTTCTTGGGTGGGAATCGGTAAAACCGTCAATGGCTGAAGCTCTTCTCAGAACACAGCTCCAAATGGTCGGTATTGAAAACCCTGACGAATACATGAACGAGTATAAAAACGATCCCAATTATGGATCAACCCTCTATCAAATGGTTTATCAAGCAGATATGGCCATGTATAATGCTGCGGTATCGCTTGAAAACTTGATATCCGCCAATGAAGTCGAGTTTCTTCTTAGCGATGTGATGACCACTGTTTCAGCCAGATATATTCCATTCATGTCTTCTCCTGAACTTCCTTCCGAAGATGAACTCAGAGAGTTTTACGAGGCAAACACTGATCTTTTTGTAACTTCACCCGGTGCCAGGATCAGATTCGCGACATTCACGGTTCAACCGACAGATGAAGACATCGAGGCAACCCTTGCCATGGCGGATTCTCTTGCAATCTCCGGAACAGGAATGCCGGATACATTCACTGTTACCAGAGAACAACTTGCCGGCTTCTCCGGATGGAATATCGATCTCGCTCCAGGAGACATTTCTCAGCCTTTCCTGACGGCGTCCATGACCCAGAACTCAATGATGGCCGGTCACTCCGTGGAACTTCTTTCTGTGGGAAACGCAGAAGAAGACACCATAAGCAGCAACGACACGCTCACACTGGTTCACTGGGAAATACCCCTCTTCCCAGGGTACAGAACCGTCAGGGCAACTTTCTGGGACCTTGAGGAAAGTGCTGAAAGCATTCTTCTCACAGAATTTCCTGTTTATGACCAGCAGTCTCTGGTTGACTACGGTGAGCTGATTATCGACCTTACCACTCTTCCTTCTGAGAACATACCCCAATCCCTAATCTCATTTGCCACAGACTCCATCTGGATGGACAGCATTGGTCCGGTATTCTACACACCCAGTTTTTCAACTGGATACCCGGCTCTTATGGTGGCAAGAAAACTTGAGGAAATTCCCGGAGGACAGCTCAGTTACCAGGAAGCCCTTGACAGTAATCAAATTCTCCTTGAGCTTTACACGCATAGACAGAACGATGAATCACTTGCACTGGCTTCCAGCGCCCTGGCGAACATAAGAAGCACAGGTAACGGCCTTGCCGAGTACGCTGAAGCAGAATCTCTGGAAGTTTACGACACTCAGCAATTTACCCCGGTTTCAGTCAGACAGTGGGCAACATCCGATCAGTCCACCTACCGTGGTCTCCTTGGTTGCGAAGACTTTGACGATGCCTCCCTGATGGCCGCCGAGTACACAGTTCTCGGACCATTTACCAACAACGGAGTATCATATCTCGCGGAGATAGTCACCCGCACAGAAACACAAATGCCTGAGACCGGAGCCCAGCTTGCGGGCTTCTATCTTTCGGTACAAAACAGCCATCACCAGCTTTACTCCGGCAGACTTATGGCATCCATCAGAGCCAATGCTGAAATACAGGATCAGAGAGTTCAGTATTACAACACAATGGATTCTCTCAGAGCGGAATATGTAGCCACACAGGAAGCTCTGGAGTAACCCGACTGCTGATCAATGTAATCACCGGCATTCGCAGGAACCCCGTCTTTACAGGCGGGGTTTCTTTATGAGCAGATAGAGAAAGAACGGCCCGCCAAGAAGAGAAAGAATAACACCTATTGGGAGTTCCGCGGGGGAAATAACCACTCTGGAGAAGATATCCGCCCAGAGCATAAGAACAGCTCCGCCCAGTGCTGAAAGAGGAAGAAGCTTCCTGTAGTCTCCTCCCACCAGCCGCCTCATGGTGTGAGGAACTATAAGCCCTACAAAACCTATGGGGCCAACCGCTCCAACAGCACCTCCGGCAAGAATCGCGGCGGCAACAAGAAGAAGGAATCTTTCCCGAACGGTGTTTACTCCTCTGGATTCAGCAATTTCAGTTCCTGTGAGAAACTGGTTCAGTGTACCTGTTTTAAGCAACGCCGGAACCATTCCGGCAACAAGAAATGGAAGAAGAAAGAGAACTCTTCGGTAACCGGCAACAGCCAGGTCACCCATCATCCATCTTATTATTTCCACCAGGCGTGATGCCGGGCTCATGTACTCTATAAGAAGAAGAACAGAAGCTCCCAGAAGGTTTACTGTTACACCGGCCAGAATTAAACCTGAGGGGTCTCTCTGGCCGCGACCAGCCAGAAACCAGGTCAGGGTTGAGGCGAGAAGTGCCCCGGCGGTACCAGACAGATAGACAAGAAATATTGGAAGGGAAATACCTGAGAGAATTATAAATCCAGCGGTTACACCTGCTCCGGCACTGATGCCTAAAGTGTATGGAGTGGCCAGTGGGTTCCTCAGCACTGACTGCAGTACACAGCCTGATACTGCCAGGCTGGCCCCGGCGGTGATCGCGAGGAGTATTCTTGGAAGCCTGAGGTACATAATGACCCGATGGGGAGCGTTCCACCCCATTGGCCCGGTGGCAAGCGACAGGGCCACACCTGCTGCCGCGAGAACAATCAGTATAATCAGTGTTCGATTCATTCCGCCCCCCCGGGAAAGACTATCCAGCTTCCTTCAGGAGAACTCCGCCTTACCTTCATAGGGGTTTTGTAAACACTGGAAAGAAGATCTCCCGAGAGAAATACATTCTCAGGTTCCCCGAAAGCCAGTGACCTGCCTTCAGAAAGAAGCAGAACCTTATCGAAAGCGTTACCTGACATCTCTATTCTGTGAGTGGTAGCCAGAATGATAATTCCCTGTTCAGCAAGTTTTGAGAGAAGTTCCCACAGTTGAGCAGCATGACCGTAATCCAGAGATGAACCCGGTTCGTCAAGAAGTATCACTTCGGTTCTCTGAGAAAGCACTGCTGCAAGGTTTACCAGCCTGTTCTCGCCACCGGATATCTCGTCTGTAAACTTATCTGCAAGGTGGGTGGCACCAACCATCTCAAGAGCATCAAGAGCAATTTTTACATCCCCGGACGAATCGCCCGACCAGGCACTTCTGTGTGGAAACCGGCCCAGCAGAACAGTTTCAATAGCTGTAAGGCCCGCAGGAACAGGTGGAGACTGGGGAAGGTAGGCGATTCTAACGGCTCTCTCATTTCTGTTCATTGAATGTATATCAAGAGAATCAAGGGTAACAGACCCGGAGCTGTAAACTCCCGGAAAAGACATAATGCCCTTAAGGAGTGTACTCTTCCCGCTTCCATTGGGTCCGATAACCGCGGTTACACTTCCACCGGCAATCTTCATGGATACACCGGAAACAGCCGTGGTATCCGCTGAATAGCCTGCGCTGAAATTCTGGAATATCAGTTCAGGCACTGCGCGATTCCAATAATGAGTTCACGAAGCCGCGCCCCGGGAATAAGAACATAATCACCTGACAGAATCCTTACATTTGAGTCATCAAGCCCATTGCTTCTCCATGCGTCAAGAGCGGCCTCACCTGTATTATACGGGTCAAGAATTATCACATGATCCGGGCCAATTGCCAGAATTCCTTCGACGGAGACTGCGGGATAGCTGCCAGCCTCAGGGGCCGCGAGAACACAGCTCATGCCCTGCAGAATATCAAAATAGAAGGTATTCATTCCCGCAAGAGTAATAGCGCCATCACCCCCCAGATACACAACTATCATTACCTCCGGAGAATCTGATTCGAAAACAACGGACAGGGAATCCAAAGTTAGGTTGATTTCATCTCTGAAACCGCCAAGATCCGCTTCCGGATACAGATTCTCAATTCGTCTGCTGGATTCATAAATATCACCAAGTCGGTCAAAGGAATACTGATAATATGGAATATCCAGTCTCTCCGCCAGATCAACCAGTGACTGGTTGCTTCCCACAACGTGAATTGAAGTAGCACCAAGAGCTGTTATCATTTCCATGGACGGGGTAAGGAAATCCCCAATCACTGCCAGCTCCGATGCCTGAGAAGGCCAGATTGAAAATCTGTCCACCCCTGCCAGCCTGTCCCAGGCACCGGACAGATAGAACAACTCTGTAAGCGAAGGTCCAAATACAACAACAGCGGTATCAACGCCCACAGGCTCATTCAGATTTGCCTGTGTAGAACCGCTTTCCTTACCGCAACCAGTCAGTAATATCAAAATCACTGAAGTCATCGCGAAGTATTTTAATGGAAGCTTTTTCAATTTGTCTAGTCCTTTCTACAGAAAGCCCCAGGACTTCTGCAATATCAGCCAGTCTGTGTGAATCTCCATCAAGAAGGCCATAACGCATGATAAGAATAAATTTGGCTCTCTTATCAAGCTTCTTCAGACCATCCTTCACCAGTTCGTTAAGTGGAATCATCTCCGGTTCCACAACGCTTGACGCAAGCTTCTCCTCCAGAGGAAGACCCGCCTTCCCGGCAGGATTGTGAATGGATTCAACGGTTTCTGAAAGACTCAGCAGAATAGACCAGTCCATATCACCACCGGTCTCGATTTCGATTTCATGAGGCGCGGGATATCTGCCTTTGTCAGAGGCAAAATCATTAATTACCTCCCTCAGATATCTGCCTTTTCTGATCACATGCGCCGGTATTCTCACCAGTCTGTGCTGCCGCTCCATTGCGAGAAGCACTTTCTTTCGAATCCTGATCATTGCATAGGCAAGAAACCCGTTGCTGCCGGAAAAATCGAACCGTCTTACTGCGTCAAGAAGCCCTTCACACCCCTCCTGCACAAAATCCATTTCCTCCAGAGCGCCGGTAACACCCCGGGCATACCGCCTTACGATCATAAGTACAAG
>JAUVJW010000195.1 GCA_030596465.1 Candidatus Fermentibacteraceae bacterium
CCTGATCATTGTATTGTAAAGGGAAAGCATTTTTTCGCTATCTCTCTTTCCAGTAATCCGTGTGCATGGCCTCTCTGACCAGAGCCATGGTTTCCGCTCCTGCTCTAACAGCCCTTGCGGTACCATTGATCAGAATGTCTTCTATTACACCGGGTTTGTCGTACTCGGCCCTTCTCTCCCTGATAGGGGCAAGAATCTCCTCCAGCTTTCTGATCAGGTTTTTCTTGCAGGCAACACATCCAATAGTTCCTTTTTTGCAGGATTCTTCAATCTCGGGAACCTCAAACATGTTGAAAGCCTTGTGATAGGCAAAAATTGTACAGATATCCGGATGCCCCGGATCGGTTTTGTGTATACGGGCGGGATCGGTAACAGCACTCATCACCTTTTTCTTTATTACGCCAGGTTCATCCTTAAGATAAATGGCATTTCCCAGAGATTTACTCATCTTGGTGTTTCCATCAAGCCCGATCAGTCTTGAAATATCACTTACCATAGCCCTGGGCTCGGGAAAAACATCACCGTAAAGTTCGTTAAATCTTCTTGCGACAAATCTTGTTACCTCTATATGGGGAAGCTGATCTTCACCGACAGGCACAAGATTTGCCTGGCAGAAAAGAATGTCTGCCGCCTGACTCACCGGGTAACCGAGGAACCCATAGGTCATATCGGTAAAGCCATATTGTCTGGCTTCTGTCTTAATTGTTGGATTGTGTTTAAGGCGACTCACAGTTGTATAAAGACCGAACAGCACTGTAAGTTCAGCAATCTGGGGAACCATGCTCTGGACGAATATGCTGGTTTTCTCCGGGTCAAGACCCGCTGCTACATTATCCAGAGCCACCTCACGAACATTGGTTCTGATAAGCCCGGGTGTTTCCCAGTGTGTGGTAAGAGCCTGTATGTCTGCAATAATAATGAAAGTTTCGTACTGCTTCTGAAATTTTACCCTGTTTCGCAGTGAACCCGCAAAATGCCCAAGGTGCAGGGGCCCGGTGGGTCTGTCACCGGTAAGAATTCTCTCCATTTTTCCTCTTTCAATCTCTACGGGTTTATTCTCACCGGTGAATCTGAATCTCTGAAATTTCTTAGATCTATTTCGCCGGTGTATGTGTCTATAATGTTGACAATGATGTCCACTGTGGGTTTAACCGCGGGACAAACTTTCGAGTAGCCTTCAAGATAAAGCAGGGTTTGAGGAATGTACCTCAGGAATTTGTTGTTACCAAGAACTCTGTATTGATAAGCAAAAGTCCCGATAGCCTTCATATTCCTCTGCAGAGCACTGAAAACAAACTCAAACATATTGGTCCCGCCCGCACCAAGAATGAAAGATGACGCAAGCCCCTTCCAGCCATCGCCGCAATCTCTGTAACTGTCCCTTAGAAGACTTGCAAGATCGTAGCAAGGGGGTCCACTACGTGCGTCCTGCCAATCTATTATGTGAACTTTACCTTTGTGAATCATCAGGTTTGCCGAATGGAAATCCCTGTGGGTAAATGAAGTCATTCCAGATCCCATCGCCCTTTCAGACAACTCTCTGAAGCGAACCTGAAGTTCAAACAGATCATCTATTGGCACGCGGAGAAGCCTGAAAAATAGATGCTCAAGGGTATGCTCCAGCTCCGCCATGAAAAAGCTGGGAGTAAAGTATCTTCTGCCCGAGATACTTTTACTGGCAATTTCAGGGGTGATTTGCCGCTGAAGCCTCCTCAGCAGTCCAAGAGACTCACTTAGATAAGCGTCGTAACTTTCCTGTTCTTCTACATCGCAAAGTCGAGTATTCCCAAGATCTTCCTGAACAACATATCCAAGGGATTCATCGGTGAGAATAATTTCAGGTAACGGAAAATCCATTTCCTTTAAAAGACTGTATATGTCCAACCAGGGCCACAGAGGAGTGCGTGAACTGTCCATAACAACATATGAACTACCCTTGTTCTCTATTCTGTAGAAGTCCCTGGATGATGCATCTCCGACAATAGGAGTAATGTCGCAAACTGTACCGTACCTCTCACCTATCCAGCGTGCAACATCTTCCATCCGTTCAGTCAATCTTCAACTCCTTTGCGAAAACCACGGCAAAACATCATCAACCAGAAACGCTCCCGGTAAAAGAATCGAGCCTTCAAGCATAACAGAATTCCGAATCAGCGCACCAGAAGAGACTATACAAGAATTACCAATCCAGTAAAAGCCCTCCAGAACCACTTCATCATGAATTCGAGCAGATGGGTGAATATAACTTCCCCGGGAGAGAAGGTGTTTCCTGAAAAGATCAATTTCTCCCATATCAAGCCACTCGGTATCAGCGAAATACTCTTTTACTGTAATGCCCCGGGCATCTGCAACACTGCGCAGCTTTGTAAAAAACCCTGTTGCAAGTTGCTCCTGTGCGGCAAAAGCCGCCACTTCAGGAGATATGATGCTTATTCCAAGGTAGTGTCTGGATCTTCCATTAACGGGAAACCCGCTATAGTTACCATAATCCGGAAAATTTCCCGTGAGTACTGTCCACTTGGACCCGGATGTAAAGTGAAATTCCAACATCTCTTCCACCGGCACATCAAGAACCATATCGGTATTCGAGATAATCCAGTGACCATTAAACATTTCTCTGTTTCGGCAAAGCGTCCCTGGAAGCCCGAGAGGTCTTTCCTCAAAAAGAAGTTTTATGTTTCCGCTCCAGTGTCGGCTGCCCTCCTGAAGAACAAGTTCCGGGCATCTTGAAGCATTGAAAGCCATGGTTTCCAAGTCTAGAATGGAAAATTGCTCTACCAGACTACCAAGAAGAGTCGTATCACGCCACGGCAGAAGAGCCTTGGGGCGGCAGAAAGAAAGAGGTTCCGCCCTCGTGCCGTATCCGGCAGTAAGAAACAGAACCCCCTGAATGTATCTGTCGGGAAAATTAACCGTAGATCTCTTTCCTGTTACAATCACAAACTTTAACTCTTCGCCGCTGGGGACGCCAGGTTTCTTTCAACCCTGTACGGGCTGCGATGTAAACGATAGAAACTTTTTCCTTGCCGCATACAGGACATAACTCTTTGTGAGAAGTACGACTCTCATGTGCAAGTTTAGCTGCAAATGTTCTTTCTTTTTTGGGCATTATCTATCCTTTCGCGCCATGGCCGGTATCTGACCGACCAACTCCATGACCGTGTCAAGGAGTGCCCTTTCCGTAAGCCCGTTAAGGGCGGCTTCAATAATCAACAATATACCCCTTCGAACCTGTGAATAAGATTCACGGCCCGGTGAGGCCCACCACAGAGGGCACGAGTATAACATCTTATCCACTGAATCCGCAACCCCTTCAGGGCTGGATTTCCTGCATTCCGTCAAAACAAAGCTCAGAAGCTTCCAGTAAGTTTCGTGGTCTCTGTTGCTGGAATTATTCCAGAGTGGAAAAGGTTCTCCGGCATCCAGATCTCTCACGGTTGTAGACCAGCTTCCAGATGGCACAATACTCTCTTTCAATGGAAATTCCTTCAGAATTCTGTCAAGTGAAGAAATTCTAATATTGTCCAGTGAAACAATCCGCTCAAAAAAGGGTCTGAGAAATGAATCAATTGCCCCGTCCCTGTGGTGACCGTAAGTCTCCCCATCCATCGCAAGAATCACATAAGAATCACCATCTCCTGACCAGGAATGAAGATCTCCAACCATCCTGTCCACCATTTCAGCACCGCTGCCTCCGTGAAAGGAGATCAGATTGGACCAGAAATTGCTTCGGAGAAAAACGCCGGTTCCTTCCACAGCTGGAATCCATCTGGAGGGAACCTCCGAGTGAGAATACACCCAGGGGACATCATCGGTAATCGTCCATTTGAAACCCATGGAGGCCAGAAGTCTCGCCGTATTCATATCAAGAGCCATTTCCGGCGGGAAAACGCCTTCAGGGCTGTAAACTTTTCCGATCAACTCCCGGTTACCCCTTTGGTTCAATTCAATCTGTCTTTCAGCTTCTTCGGGGGGTATAAGTGGCAGAATCGGATGGTATGCACCACTGGAAGTAAAAGTGCAGTTGGACAACTGTGAAACGATCTCCAGTGTATCGGGAGCATACGCAGCCAGCTGCTCTGTAAGGGAATAGTTCATGTTAACAGTTACTTCCGCACCTGTCTCAAGCAGTAACCTAAAGAGAGGCTTGTAACACTC
>JAUVJW010000049.1 GCA_030596465.1 Candidatus Fermentibacteraceae bacterium
ATTGCGTCCTCATGACCCCCTCGCCCCGTTTGGGGCACAATTTAACAATTCTAAAGGGTATTACTAACCACAACACTCTTCACTGTCAAGATGCAACCCGCTCCCCGACACAGAGAATATACAAGTAAAATTTGAAGATCAGGTAACAGACCTGCTTTTCTTAATTTTCAGAAACACTCGGGAGAAAAACCATACAGCAAGGAGAATTCCCGCCGTGTCAGCCATTATATCCTGTAATGAACTATCTCTGCCAACCACAAAGGATTGATGTATTTCGTCCAGAACCGCCCAGATCACCCCGGCAGATACCATTCGAAGATGCCGACGCTTCTTCCCGAATAAATCTGCGTTAAGTACAAGCGCAAGGCCCAGCACACCGAATTCCACCATGTGAAATACCTTGTCCTGGTGAAGAAACAACTCCATAGGCTGTTTCAAGGATGGTTGATGACTTAAATAGGCAATAAGAAAAGCGACTGACAGGAGAAACAACCTTTGAGGAATTTCAGTTCTGCTCATACAGATAATCCAGCCCCTCACTTCGATACATAGAATTGCCCAACATCTGTTACTACCGAAAAACCCGGGCGTGAGGAAATCTTTTCAACCGCACTCACCGCTATTTCAGGCAACCTCAGGATCATTCTGTCAACATGGGACACAGCTCCGCCAATACAGACACGGATAGTAATTTCCCTTCCGGATATCTTCAATGGCTTAGTAGCAAATTCCTCATGGATGCGTGCAGCATAGGCTTCAGTCGAAACCCTGTCCACGCCGGAAAGACAAACCAGAAAACTGTCTGGACCATAACGGGCAAGAATTGCCTTATCTCCCAGAACGCTCTTCATTCGTTCAGCCGTTTTCCGGAGAACCGAATCGCCGGCACCATAACCTAAATCCTCATTTATCCTGGAAAAACCGTGAATATCAACAGCCAGAACAGCCACAGTCATTGCCCTGCTTCTTACTCCTCTAATGAGATCAGTAAGCTGCTCGTGGAAAGTTGAGAGAAGGGGAAGACCGGTAATTCTGTCAATGTCTCTCAGCTTTCGCAGTGAATTCTGTAACTGATTTCTGCTGGCTGCAAGGCTGAAAACTGTTGCATAGGCCTTGAAAACTGCCAAATCATCCGGGGAAAAATGCTGTTCTCTGATGCTTTCTACTGCAAGAACTCCCAGTACTGCGCCACTGTTCTCCAACGGAATAGCACAACATGACCCGACAGCTCTGTGAGGGTCATCACTTTCCCCAAAGGTTCTAATTTTACCCATTTTCAGGCGGCGGATTGGTTGTCTTCTGGAAACGGCCAGTCCAGCGACTCCATCGTTGATATGAAACTCTCGTCCGGCTCTTCCATCACCCTGAGGACCTCTTGATTCAAAAATTGCCAGGGTGTCTTTCCTGTTTACTATCGCTACGGTCGCGGTTGTCTCGGGATATGAAGTAACAATTCTGCCGATCAGCTTGTGAACCGCCCCCCTGACATCTCTGGAGGCTTCCATTTCCTCGCACATGGCGAGAAAACCGCTGTCGTTATCTTCCCTGCCAAGTTCCCAGGAAATGGACAGGAGAAAGACAGAATCAATAAGAATCGATGAACTGCTCTTCCTCTTTTCTCGCGAATCATAATCAAGCACCATGAATCCGCTTAAAACTCCACGCCTTCGAAATTGGACAATGCTTATCCATGGGTTGCTTTCTTCTCCCTGAATGTACCAGGGAAGACCAATACTGCCTCCAATCGACAATTTATCAGCCTTTGTGTGTACCACATCCCCGGAACTTGCGTTCAAAACCTGAATCACCGGATCATCCGGGCCAGCCATGTATCTAAGTGACACTCCTCTGGAATCTGCGACAAACTCATTAAGGGTCCAGACTTCTCTCTGGTCCCGGACGAAAAGAAAAATACCGTGGGCTCCGGTACTTGCCTTCAGTATTGGAATAAGACTTCGAGCCACATCATCAGGAAACTGCGGTGTTGTGTCCTTATCATTCTCTCTGGTTTTTCCTTGAAAACGCTCCCTGGCAGATTTCTCTCCCTGAAGGTATTCCACTGCTGACATTGACACCAGGGGAATAATTCCGGCTACGAGAGCACCCATGAGTACCCCGAGAAAAGAACTCAGATCAAAACTACCGCTTTTTATTCCGGAAGACGAAACAACCGGGGCAATAAACTCCACCGCGCCCAGCACCCCTGCAATGGTAAGTACAGGGCCGCCGATAGAATCTCTCTTCATCCAGAGGAAAAGAAGCGGGTAGAGAAAAGCAGCGGGGCCCAGGGCTCCTCCCCAGAGTTGCACGGCAGAGCTAATAAGAGCAGCCGTAAAAAAGATTATGCCCGGCTGTGGAGTACTGTCTCGCTTAAGCAGAAGTACCGCAATAAAGACAGCAGCAAGCAAAGACAGAAAACCATATAAGAGGGGCTCCGACAGTCCATCTGTAAGTGTTGCCGCATTGCACAACACGATAATCGCTGAAACAACGAACAGTACATTTCCCGTAATTCTATCTCTTACCAACAGTTTTTCCTTTGCTTTTTTCACCTGGAATTACCCGAATATACTGTACAGAGAACCGGCGGTCTGTCACGAAAATTTAACACTGGCCTGAAGTCCACGGTGAATTCATCACGAAAAATAAGGGGCACTTGACGACAGGGGCATAGTTTAATGATTTTCGGGTAACGCTGAGAAGTGCGAGTGTATTCAATTTGTGGCAAGCGTAAAATCCTTTTTCGAGTTTCACATATGGAAGAATTAAAAAAACACAGCTACTTATAACTTTATTCCACCGTGTCGGTGGATCATCTTGGAGAAATATTCATTGCAAAAAACCAATAGACAGAAAAGAATGCCATACAACAAGCGTCGTCGGATTATATCTGGCCCTACTGCCTCAGATCTAGAAGCGAAAACACTTATCGAGCTTCAGGAAATGGCAAAGGAAGCTGGCATTGCCAAGGTCACCAACATCCGCAAAGCAAATCTGATAACCACCATTCTCGAAAAGAAAGCAGAGAAGAACGGACTGGGATTTGCTCAGGGTGTCCTTGAAACCCTCAGCGAGGGGTACGGATTTCTCCGGAACTCATCCTCTAACTACCTGCCGGGTTCTGAGGATACTTACGTTTCTCCAAGTCAAATCAAGAGGTTCAATCTTAAAACAGGTGATTCTATCTCCGGTCACGCAAGAAAGCCCCGAGACGGCGAAAAGTACGCTGCCCTCATCCGGCTGGAAAAAATCAACGGGATCAGCCCTGAGGAAATCACTTCCAGAAGAAGATTCGAATCCCTGACTCCATACTACCCGGAAGAACACTTTACTCTTGAAACCTCAGCCGATGAGTATTCCGGAAGGGTTATGGATCTTCTGGTTCCTGTGGGCAAAGGACAGAGAGCTCTAATTGTTTCTCCCCCCAGAGCTGGAAAGACAATTCTGCTGCAACACCTGGCTAACGCAATTACTCAAAATCATCCTGATGTGATTCTCATTGTTCTTCTTATTGACGAGCGACCAGAGGAAGTAACAGACATGAAACGAAGGGTTCAGGGTGAGGTTGTAAGCTCCACTTTTGATGAGCCTCCCAAAAGACATGTTCATATAGCTGACATGGTTCTCGAGAAAGCAAAAAGGCTTGTTGAATCCGGAAAAGATGTGGTTATTCTTCTAGACAGCATTACCCGTCTTGCCCGGGCGAACAATCAGGTGATTCCTCACTCCGGTAAGATTCTTTCCGGTGGCGTTGATTCCAACGCTCTTCAACGACCCAAGAGATTTTTCGGTGCCGCTAGAAATATCGTAGAGGGTGGCAGTCTTACCATAGTCGGTACTGCGCTGGTTGATACCGGCAGCAGAATGGATGAGGTTATTTTCGAGGAATTCAAGGGTACCGGTAACTGCGAAATAGTTCTGGACAGAAGACTTGCGGATAGAAGAATCTATCCGGCAATCGATATAACCAAATCCGGAACAAGACGCGAAGACCTTCTCATGGACGAAGAGACCATCAGCAGGGTATGGGTAATGAGAAAGATACTGGTGGAAATGAGTCCCGTTGAAGCAATGGAAACCCTGAAAAAGCAGTTGTCAAAGCACAAATCAAATCGCAGATTCCTTGACAACATGCAGAATTACGAGTAGATTACGGCGATTTTCAGCATGGAGGAAAAATAGTGAAAAAAGACATACATCCAAAGTACGGGGAAGCAGTTTTCTCCTGCGCGTGTGGTAACGAAGTTCGTACGAAGTCCACAAAGGGTGACCACAGATTTGATATCTGTTCGGCCTGTCATCCATTTTACACCGGCAAGCAGAAGCTGATTGATTCCGCGGGCAGGGTAGATAAGTATCTTAGAAAATACGGTCTTCAGAAGGACGAGCAGGAGGGATAACAATCCCAATGCGATAATGGAACGGGAGGCATATAGCCTCCCGTTTTGCACATTATGGAGAATCATGACAACAAAAAGACCTAATATTGGCGGTCAGGCCCTTATAGAGGGTGTATTTATGCGCGCACCTGATGGCGCGGCTGCGGCTGTGAGAAAACCGGACGGCACCATTGTCGCCAAAAACATGAAATACCTGGTTCCACCTGTAAGAACAGGTATTCTCAGCAAGCCCATATTCAGAGGAGCAGTCAATCTCATAGATACTTTAAAAATGGGATTTTCAGCGCTGAACTGGTCCGCTGAAGCTGCGGAAGAAAACAAAGATAACAATGAAAAAAAATCATCCCATCCTGGTATGTGGCTTGCCAACATAGGAGCAATTGCGCTTGCCATTGTACTTTTTGCATGGCTTCCGCTTAAACTGGCCACATGGATTGTTTCTACCATTGGACCGTTTTCAGGAGGAGTTGAGCAGTTTTACATTCACATCATAGCCGGTACTTTCAGGATTATCGCTTTCGTGCTCTACATCATGGCAATTTCACTTATGCCGGACATTCGAAGAGTTTTCATGTATCACGGCTCCGAGCATCAAGTGATTCATGCCTGGGAAGACGGGTCTGATAATCTTGCCCGTGACGCAGAGAAACAGACTCCTCTTCACGCAAGATGCGGCACAAGCTTTCTTATGTATGTGATGATAATTACTATTATCTGTTATTCCATTATTGATTCTCTGGTTTATCTGGCGACAGGCGTCTCTCCCGCCGCTCACTGGAGAGTGCTCTACCACCTGCCTCTAATCCCTCTGGTAATGGGTATTTCGTATGAAGTTTTGAAAACCGCAGACAAACATCTCGACACCTCCGCATTTGCCCGGATTCTTTCCAAACCAGGTCTCTGGCTCCAGCGTCTCACCACTAAACCGGCAACACCTGAGATGCTTGAAGTCGCTGAGATCGCTGCAAAAATGGCTCTTGGGTTTGATCTGCCGCCTGATGTTGAAATTGTAGAGGAGAAAACTGAATGACAGCACAGGGAGAACAGGAAAAAATAGCAGCCCGACTGAGCGAAATAGACGAAGCTCTTTGTAAGCCGGAAACCCTCAGAAGCCGCACACTTATGAAATCTCTCAACACAGAGAGGTACAGCCTTGTCAAGATAAATGACACCCTTGTTGACATTCTTGATACTGAGTCTCTCCTTGAAGAAATGAAAACCGCTGCAGCTGGAAATGATCCTGAACTTTCCGAGATGGCCTCCGAGGAAATTCCAGAGCTGAAAGAAAGACTGGAAAAACTCAACCACAGGCTGAAAATTCTTCTTATTCCACCTGATCCCAACGATCAGCGTGGTGTGGTTATGGAAATCCGCGCCGGAACAGGTGGCGATGAAGCAGCGCTTTTTGCCGGTAGCATCTTCAAAATGTACAGCTACTACGCACAGAAAAAGGGATGGAAATCCGAGGTCATCAGCGCCAGAGAAAGTGACCGTGGCGGATACAAAGAAATAATCCTGAACCTCTCCGGCAATGGAGTTTACAGCAGACTGAAGTATGAATCCGGCGTTCATAGAGTACAGAGGGTACCTGAAACAGAAACGAGCGGAAGAATTCACACATCGGCTTGTACTGTCGCTGTACTTCCTGAGGCTGAAGAAGTCGATGTTGAGATCAAAAACGATGAGCTTCGAGTGGATGTGTATCGTTCCAGCGGTCCTGGCGGACAGAGTGTAAACACCACTGATTCCGCAGTGCGCATTACACACCTTCCGACCGGAACCGTTGTGTCCTGTCAGGACGAGAAAAGCCAGATAAAGAACAAAGCAAAGGCTATGAAGGTTCTCCGGGCAAGACTGCTGATTGTAAAACAGGATGAGGAAAACGCGAAACGATCCGAAAGCAGAAAAAGCATGGTGGGTTCAGGAGACAGATCCGCAAAAATACGTACATACAACTTTCCTCAGGGGCGTTTCACCGACCACAGAATTCACCTGACGCTTCACAACCTGAATGACATTCTCAGCGGCAGCCTCGATCAGATCATTGAAGCTCTCATCAAGGCTGATCAGGAGAAAATCCTTGCCGCAAGGTCAAAAAAATAGCAATGTGTCAGACCTCAAATACGCGATCTACTAACAATCAGAATATGACATGACTGTTGCCGATGCCATTCAAAAGACATTCGAAAAACTGAAAGCCGCAGGGATTGATGATCCCATGCGACAAGCTAAAGTACTGGTATCTCATGTGATTGCCGCAAAACCCGGCCAACTGTATTTTCATAACAACCTCTCTCTTAATCTCAAGCAGCACGATAACCTGTATACTTTGCTGAAACAGCGAATTTCAGGCATTCCTCTTCAGCATGTAATTGGTGAATGGGACTTTTACGGCAGAACTTTCAAAGTTGACAGAAGAGCCCTGATACCCAGGCCGGAAACAGAACTTCTTGTTGGCTTCATCACATCAACCGCATTACCGCACAAACCTCTTATTGTAGATGTTGGCACCGGCTCAGGAATCATAGGCATATCTCTGGCTCTTGAAATAGCCGGCTCCATAGTAACAGGCACTGACATTTCCCCGGCAGCAATTGAGCTGGCACAAGAGAACAAATTTCTCCTGGGCGCGGAAAACTACTCAACAGTGTGCTGTAATCTGGTAGAAGCTCTGAATGAACAATTTGATGTCATGGTTGCCAACCTTCCCTACATATCCTCAAAGGAAATTCCAACTCTTCATTCAGAGGTGAAAGATCACGACCCCGTTCAGGCACTGGATGGGGGAGTCAATGGAACTTTGCTTATATTGGAACTTATAGAAAGTGCCCCGGATATAATTAAATCAGGGGGTCTGGTTGTTCTGGAAACAGGTTATGATCAGAAGGATTCGGTTCCATCCCTTTTTCCGGAGAACCTTTGGGCAAACATCCGAACCCATAAGGATCTGGCGGGGAATCACCGAATGGTAACAGCAAGGAGGTTATAAAATTGGCTTCCGGAATAAGAGTGCAGATTGGTGAAGTCGCAATCGGCGCCGGGGCTCCTGTAGCGATTCAATCCATGACAAATACAGCGACATCCAACCACACCGCCACTCTCGAACAGATAGAAAAACTGGCCTTTCTAGGTGCTGAAATTGTACGCGTATCAGTGCCGGATGACTTGTCGGCAGATGCTCTCCATCAGATCATTGAAAAAGCATCGGTTCCAATAGTGGCAGATATTCACTTCAGAGCCGACCTCGCGATAAAATCCATTCAGGCGGGAGTACACAAACTCCGCCTCAACCCCGGTAACATCAGACGAACAGAGGATGTTCACAAAATTGCCGAACTTGCCGGCAAACAGGGTATCCCCATAAGGATAGGTGTCAATTCCGGTAGTATTCCCGGTGACCTCAGGGATAAATACCATGGCGTTAATGAAGATTCCATGTGGAAAACCGCCGAGAGACACATTGCTCTTCTCTCCGAAACCGGCTTCAAAGACATAGTACTTTCCCTGAAGGCATCTGACCCCATGCTCACAGTGGCAGTAAACAGAAGAGCCTCCGCGGAATGCCCTTATCCCCTGCACCTGGGGGTTACTGAAGCCGGCCCCAGAGGAACAGCCGGAATACGAAGTGCTGTAGCTATGGGCATTCTCCTTAATGACAACATCGGCGATACCATAAGGGTATCTATCTCCGGTTCACCGGAGCCGGAACCTCTGGCTGGCTGGGAAATTCTTTCTTCTCTTGATATGAGACACAGATTCGTTAGAATTGTAAGTTGTCCTACTTGTGCCCGAACCAGGCTTGATGTGGAAGCTCTTGCTCTTAAAGTTCAGAAAATGGTGCGAGGTCTTCAGCTTCCATTAACAGTTGCTGTCATGGGCTGTGAGGTCAACGGCCCGGGAGAGGCGAGAGATGCTGATATGGCGGTAATTGGAACTCCCGCCGGACTCCTTCTCTGGAGGAACGGTAAATCTCTCGGAACCATTCATGAAGATAAACTTGAAGAACGACTCATAGAGGAACTTAATAATCTCGAAAGGCGGATACTGAAGTGAGCAGCGGAATAATAGAAGCGGTTCAGAGCAAACTGAAAGAAAAAGGCATTGAGGAAATAGATATTAGATTCACCGATCTTCTTGGATACTGGAGACATGTGACTATTCCGGTTGCTTCCGCGCCAAGCGATCTTTTCCTTAGAGGTGTTGGTTTTGATGGATCTACTCTTGACGGTATGAGTAAAGTTGAATCCGGTGATCTGGCTCTGATTCCAGACCCGAGAAGGCTATATTTCGACTCCTTCGCAAAAAAGAAAACAGTAGCTCTCTTCGGAGACATTGTAGACTGCGTCACAGGTCACCCGTACTCACGAGATCCCAGAGGAATAGCAAAAAAAGCCGATAACCTTCTCAAATTTTCCGGTATTGCCTCCGACAGTTTCTGGGCCCCGGAGTTCGAATTCAACCTGTTCGATAAGGCTCGGTTCTGGAACAAACCGGGAGAAATGGGTTACGAATTCGGCAGTATTGAACACTCCGGAGCATCCGAGAACCCGGCATCCCACGGTCTTGTACATCCCACAAACAGCGGATACCACGCAATGTTTCCTGTGGACAGTCTTCATGATGTTAGAGGAGATATGGTTTCCAGAATGCTTGATTCGGGTATTAAGGTAAAGTATCACCACCATGAAGTTGGTCGGTGGGGACAATCCGAAATTGAAGTGAATTTCTCCCCGATGCTCATGAGCGCCGACAACATAATGATAACCAAGCATATCATCCGTAACACCGCCCTTGAAAACAACATGTCAGCAACCTTCATGCCAAAACCCATGCCGGGTGAACCCGGTAACGGGATGCACTTTCATCTTTACTTTGAAAAAGCCGGTGAAAGAATATTCTTCCAGAAGGATGGCTATTGCAACCTCAGCCCTATTGCCAGAAGTGCCATCGCTGGCGTTCTTCACCACGCCCGAGCTCTCTGTGCCTTTACTAACCCCAGCGTGAACAGCTACCAGAGACTTGTACCAAACCAGGAGGCTCCCGTTTACAGATTCTTCAGCGGGCCAAACAGATCTGCAGCGATCAGGGTTCCCGCTTACGCCCGCACTCCTAAAAAAATGAGGTTTGAATACAGAGTAGCCGATGGTTCCTGCAACCCTTATCTGGCAATGGGAGCCATGCTTATGGCAGC
>JAUVJW010000045.1 GCA_030596465.1 Candidatus Fermentibacteraceae bacterium
AAAAGGATTTTTGCAGGATGCCATACCGTATTCAGAGGAACCGGCAGCGCTGAAGAAGTATCTACGGGCTTTACAGGTACCGGTTGAACAGGAGTAGGATGAAGAAAATTCTGGTTTTTTCTACTGGGGGAACCATTGAAATGCTGCCTGGAAATGGCGGGATTACAATTGGTTCTGTTTCAGGTTTGGATGTAAGCGGCATAAAGGCATTACCTGAAGCAGATATTTCTATAAGAAAATACCTGAACCTGCCAAGTCCTCACATGACGCCGGATATAATGGTTGATATCGCAAAAGAACTCAGAGCGCTTGAGATCTCCAGAGAATTCCACGGTGTAGTGGTTACCCATGGAACAGACACTCTTGAAGAAACAGCATTTATGGCAGATATGTATCTCGAAGGAACTCTGCCTGTGGTTTTTACGGCTGCAATGCGCAGCAGCAGTGAGCTTGGAGTGGATGGACCCCGAAACATAAGAAGTGCCGTTCGGGTTGCTTGTACAGAAACACAGAATCTGGGAGTTACTGTGGTTTTAAACGACGAGATACATGCCGCTGGCAGGGTTACTAAAACATGTACTTCCAATGTAAGCAGTTTTGATTCTCCGGGATACGGTCCTCTTGGTTTTGTTGATGACGATCGAGTTATTTACCACCGTCTTCCTATCTGGAGGATGAATCTGCCACAGGGACCTCTTATTCTGGAAAAACGGGTGGGTCTGGTTAGAACCGCAGCTGGATTTGGTCATGAAGTTATTGATTTTCTTACAGAAGCGGGCTACAGGGGAATAGTAGTAGAGGCTTTCGGCAGGGGTAATGTACATCCCGACACAGCAGATGCTATTGAGAGAGCTATTGATTCCGGTGTACTGGTTATTATCACCAGCAGGTGTTACGAAGGTCGTGTACTGGGGATTTATGCCTATCGTGGAGGAGGAGTTGATCTGATAAACAGAGGAGTTCTTTCCGCGGGAGACATGGCCGGAAACAAAATCCGATTATTCCTTATGGCTTGTCTTGGCAGGGGATTGAAAAAGGAACAGATTCAATATATGCTTTCAAGTCTGTAGAACCCAATTATTACTGGTTTGACCCCGCGAAAATTCGGGTTTAGATTAGTGGATATTATGGGTTAAACTGGGAGAAATATTGGCGAACAGAGATAAAAGCTTTACTGTTAACATAATACCACATGATGCTACTCGCAGTCGAAGAGAGTGGATAATATCCGGCAAAAAACTTGTTGTTTTTCGTTCTCTTGCGGTACTGGTTCTGCTTGCGGTGCTTGGTTCTGTTGTAGTTCTTTCTACGGGAACAGCGGAATTTACAAGAACAGCAGAACTCAGGGAGAGAAACAGTTTGCTTGTCGACTCTCTTGCTATGGCCAGAGAGTTAAATCGAAGACTGGACAGTATTGAATTGGAATTACAGGAAATACGCAACACGAGAGCAGTCATTGAAAATCTGGCGACAGCCGGAGTTTCCGGGGAGTACCCCGAGTAGAAGAGGAAAGATTTATGGCAAGAGATGATTCTTACAGCGCTATTAACTCTACAATTGGTGGGGGTAGTACCATCAACGGAACACTCAACATAAAGGGTGGACTCAGGGTTGATGGATTTGTTGAGGGAGAAGTAAATGTAGCCGGTACCCTGACCGTGGGAAACGAGGGTCGGATAAAAGGAAATGTTTCCGTGACCCATGCCATTATTGGAGGAACAGTAAATGGCACGATCAAGGCGGAAAAACAGCTTGAGCTTCAGAACGGTTCCCGTATTGAAGGAGATATTATCACAAAATCTTTGACCATTGAGGAGGGTGTTTTCTTTGAGGGCCACTGCAGTATGAGTGGTGCGGAAGTTAAACCTAAACAGAAGCCGTAAGCTAACATCAATGCAAATGTTGAAAACTTCCACTATTTGTGGAAAACGACCTAACGCGAAGAATCCTTATTGTTTACGGGCAAGACTTCGAGTAATTTATGGAATGATATCCACAACTTACAAAGAGCTTAAGAATTCTTTCCAGGGTGAACATTGACACGAGATGGGTGGTGAACTTAGTGAGCAATAGACTGAAATCCCTTCTTTCCTCTGAACAGAAGGCCAGAGAAATGGTAGAGGAAGCCACAAGAGAAGCCCGGAAAATCAGAACCGCAATTCCTGCAGAGGTTTCCAGAATAGAAAAGGAGTACAGTTCGGAGCTTGAAAAGTATGAGGAAAGGGGAATGGAAAAGGTTAACGAAGAGCTTGTTATTCTCAGTGAAAAGCAGAAAGCAATTCTTGAGAAGGGGAAAGCAGAGCTGGAATCCAGATCCGGTAAGATTGCTCCCAGGGCTCTTGAGTTGATTCATTCCGCTATTGAAGGCGAGAAGGGATAATGGCACGAGACAGCGTAGTAAAGGCTGAAATTCTCTGTCACTCATCAAAAAAAGCAGATGTTCTAGCAAATCTTGAAAAGACCGGCAGTATTCATCTAATTGATATATCAGCGATTGAGGATGCTCCTTTTTCAAGGATAGAAGAGGTTGACCGTTCTTCCCTTCACCCCCTGACTGTGTCACTGGAAAAGATTATTCCTTTTCTTCAGGACAGAAATATCGCAAAAAAAAGGGAGGCTATTCCTCCTGTGACCACAGACGATCTTTCCAGTATGCTTCATCAAGGGGAAATAGAAAAAATAGCATTGAAGGCTGCCGAAGTTTCCGATGAATTACTGAATCTCCATTCCAGGGCAGAAGAAGTTCAGCGCAAGATAGATTTTGTTCAGGAGTGGACCGATTTTCCTCTGCGGTTTGATCAAATCAACCGCGAGGGAGTTTTCACAGTTAAAGCCGGCCAGGTATCATCAAGAGAGGGATTTTCCCCCCTTGAGAAAATTGAGCAGAAAATTGATCTGTTTCATGTGGTGGAGCTTTCAGAAGACAAAGCGGTGGTGGTGTGGCACAAGAGCTGTGAATCGGAAATCGTTACCGGTTTGACGGAAGCCGGCTTTGTAACAGCTGATTTTACCGGCT
This sequence comes from Candidatus Fermentibacteraceae bacterium, assembly GCA_030596465.1. Classification (GTDB taxonomy): domain Bacteria; phylum Fermentibacterota; class Fermentibacteria; order Fermentibacterales; family JCC-6; genus Sabulitectum. The sequence goes on from JAUVJW010000045.1 coordinate 3,017, forward strand.
ACTTTTTAACACCGTCAGAGGAACTGGAAAAGCTGAGATCTTCTCTCTCCGCGTTACAGGACAGGATCAGCCAGCTTTCTTCAGAGGCGGACCTTATGGTACAGAAGCTTCCAGATCTGAAAACCCTTTCAGATGCTGTGGGTCTTAAGGCTCTTCAGGAAGAAGCAGTAACATCGGGAAGGGCAAGCGCCTCTGCTCTTTTGCTTCATGTGTGGACCAGAGAAGAGGATCTTTCCATACTTAAAACAAATCTGGAAAAGCTGGGTGAAGTTGATGTTTCTCTGGTTGATTCAGGCGAAGAGGAGTTGCCTCCTGTTTTCCTCACAGAGAGCGCAACGATGGATCCATACCTGATGCTCACAGAGATGTATGGGGTTCCCGAGGGTTCCGATCCGGACCCTACACCGCTTATGGCTCCGTTTTATGTGATGTTTTTCGGTATCTGCATAGGTGATGCAGGTTATGGACTGGCTCTTGCGGCCGGTTCAGCTATTGGATGGTATCTTACAAAGAAAAAGCAGGGCAATACAAGACTTTTCAGACTGATGTTCCAGGGAGGTCTGGCAAGTATTTTCTGGGGAATCCTTCTGGGAGGCTGGTTTGGCATGCCGTTTAACTCTCTTCCCGGGCTCCTGCAGGACGCCACAATGCCGTTGAACAATCTTGTTCCCGGTTATACACGGGGAGTTTCTGATGGCTTTGCCATTTCCCAGCAGTTTCTTTACCTGACGCTTGGGTTCGGGCTGGTACAGCTTGCATGGGGAATTATTGCGAATTTGCAGAAACGCCTCCGGGCTGGAGAGGGAATCTCTGCTGTGATTGATCAAACCGGCTGGATGCTGGCTCTTCTGGGGCTTTTCCCCTGGCTTTTCAACCACTACCTGCTTAATGGTGCTCTCTATCCCATGCCTGGAATAGGTGATACAATCTTTCTGACAATGCTTGCAGCCGGAACGGTTCTCATTTTTGTAATGGGAGGAAAAGAGGCAGAGGGTATTGGAGGGAAAGCTGGTCTTGGTGCTTATGCATGTTACGGTATTGTAAACCTTCTGGGTGATGTTCTGAGCTATTCAAGACTGTTTGCTCTTGCCCTTTCCAGCGCGATAATTGCATCGGTAATCAATCAGATAGCTGGAATGCTCAGGGGTGTTCCCGTGATTGGAATCGTACTGACCTTAGTGGTTCTTGTGGCTGGTCACCTGTTCAATCTTGGAATGGCCGCACTGAGTGGTTTCATTCACACTGCTCGTTTGCAGTTTGTAGAGTTCTTCAGCAAATTCTATGACGGAACTGGTGTACCTTTCAAGGTTTTTCGTTACGAACCCAGATATATTAGAATTAAAAGATAGTTAAAAGATATAATACAAACCCAAGGAGGAAATGAATTGAACTATTTAGTTGCGTATCTGGGCGTTGCCCTTGCCTGTGCCCTTGCGGGAATAGGAAGTGCAGTAGGGGTTGGTATTGCCGCACAGGCAAGCACAGGCGTGATGAGTGTTGACCCTAAAAAATTCGGAAAACTTCTTCTTCTCACAGCACTTCCGGGAACTCAGGGCATCTATGGATTTGTTATTGCCTTCCTTCTCATACAGAAAATTGCTCTGTTCACAGGCGATAACCCTTTAACAATGGTGGTTGGATGGAAGATATTCGCTGCAGGCCTGCCCATAGCTCTTTCCGGTCTTATGTCTGGAATTCACCAGGGCAAAGTTTGCGCAGGTGGAGCAATGATGACGGCCAAGCAGCCCGATGACAGTGCCAAGTCTCTTATTCTTGCTGTGTTCGTAGAGTTCTATGCCATTCTTGGATTCCTGGTTTCCTTCCTCATGCTGGGTCAGATAGCCTAGAGGGGCAGTTATGTCACTTCAAGCCATACTTGCGAAAATAGAGAACGACGCGAAGGCACAGGCAGATGAAATTATTCAGTCTGCGCGTGATGAGCAGAAGGAAGCCCTTCACTCTGTGAAATCCCGGATAAAAGGAAGACATCACAGGGATGCGGAGAAAATCAGGATCAGAACAGAAGCAAATGCCAGGCAGATGAAGAGTCATGCTCATCGCGAGATGGAAAAAGCGTTACTCAGCCAACGCAGAATAATAGTTGATCGTGTTATATCAGACTCGGTTAAAAAGATTGCTTCTGCTCCTGACTACCTTGATCTCATGGGTACTCTTCTTCAGAAGTGTGATCTTCCGGGAACAGTAGAGGTTGTGATATGCGCGAATGATACAGACAGAATAACCTCAGATTTCCTGAAGAAGCTCTCTACGGAGAAGCGTCAGTTTGTCCTGGCAGAAGAAAACCACAATGACCACGGAGGAGTCCTTATGCGCACCGGCGACATAAGCCTGAATGCCACACTTTCCATGATTTCAGAGCTCAACCATGATTCCATGGTAATGGAACTTTCGCGGCTTTTACCGCTGGAGGGTCAGGTGGAGTAATAGTGTCAGGCAGTTCTTACGCATATGCCAGCGGTAGAGTAAGCGGGCTGGAGGAATCCCTTCTTACGGAGAGAACCTGGAACCAGCTTATTACCGCGGAAGACAGAGACGAGGTATTGAGAATTCTGGGAGATTCCTGGTACGGAGCTTTACTTCAATCGGAGGATAATCTTGATGGAGCCTTGAGAAGTGCGGTCTGCCGCGCAGAGGAAGAACTCGTAGAACTCTCAACAGACAAGAACTTCACTCGGGGTATTCTCTTTAGAAGAGATGTCAGAAATGCAAGATATCTCTGGAAAAACCTTGCGGCCGGTGGCGAAGGCGATGTTGAGGTAGAACCCCCGGGACTGATTCCAGTGGAAGACATAAAAAGGGCATGGGGCGACAGCAGCGCTGTTGATATTCTGCCAATTCGATTCCAGGAGACACTGGAAGAGATTAAGGATCTCCAGTCTCCATCAGCTGTCGCGCTGGACACTGTTCTTGACAGACTTGCAGCAAAAGTGGAGGCAGAAAATCTGGGGGGAATTGAGGAACCAGTTGGAAGCCTTCCCTCTGTTAAAATTGAACTGAGGAATTTTCTCACAGCAGCCAGGCGCAGAAATGAAGAATTGACTTCTGCGGCAATTGAGGGAATCATGCTGGAAGGAGGGTATCACACCCCTTCAGATATAGCTGAAGCGGTGAGAGTCAACAAACTTGCCGCCCTTCTTGGAGAAAAGGCAGGTTTTGAAGAGGCGGCAGCTGTTCTTGATCAGGGGTTGGAGTCGGGATCTTTCCTTGCGTTTCAGAGGGAGAGTGACCGGATGATTCTGGATATACTGGAAAGAGCTTCCGGAAAAATGTTCAGTCCGGGGCCTCTTGCGGCTTATGTTCTTCGCAGGGAGCTTGAAGCCGCTCATTTAAAAATGATAGCAGCCGGCAAAGCAGCCGGTATTGACTCCAGGCGTCTTAACGCCAGAGTTCCAAGAGGATAGGAGGAAGCATGGCAGACAAGGGCAGAACGGCCTTCATCGGTGATGCGGATTCCGTGCTGGGTTTCCGAGCCCTTGGAGTGGAAACATACACACCGGAGTCGGGACACGAAGCTGTAAGAACCTTCAAGTCTCTGGTTAAGGAAAAAGTATCAGTGATAATGATCACCGAGGATATGCTGGATCACCTCCAGGGCGAAGTTGATGAGGTTGTCAGTATGCCAATTCCTGCCGTTGTGGTTTTACCCGGAGTTTCCGGATCGAAGCACAGAGGAGAGGACACGATCAGAAACCTGATCATCAGAGCCGTGGGCGTTGACCTTATGGCGGAGGATGAGCAGTGAGTCGGAGGAAGCAATGATACATGGCAGGATTGACAAGATAGCCGGTCCGCTGGTGGTTGCCACTGGTATGACTGAAGCAAAGATGTTCGATGTGGTCTTTGTTTCGGATTACAGGCTGATTGGTGAAATTATAGAATTAAAGGAAGACAAAGCTTCGGTTCAGGTTTATGAAGAAACCGGAGGTTTGAAGCCCGGGGATCCTGTCTACCAGACAGGTCATCCTCTTTCTGTTCAACTTGGACCAGGGCTGTTGACATCCATTTACGATGGAATTCAACGCCCTCTTGATAAGGTAAGAGAACAGGCTGGAGACTGGATCACAAGAGGAATAAACATACCGGGGCTTGATCATGAAAAACTCTGGTCATTTACTCCAGAGCTTGAAGCAGGAGCCAGGGTTACTGGTGGCGAGGTTATCGGTAGCGTTCCTGAAACCGAGCTTATCGATCACAGAATAATGATACCCCCTGAAATCAGCGGGGAAGTAACATTTGTGATTGAAAAGGGCGAGTACAACATCGATACCGTGGTTGCCAGGGTGAAAACCGGGGCAGGAGAAACCACAGAGTTGAAAATGTATCAGGAATGGCCTGTTCGCAAATCAAGACCGGTAACGACAAAACTCGCTCCCGAAGAACCTCTTATCACCGGACAGAGGGTTATTGATACCTTTTTCCCGTTGGGAAAGGGGGGAACAGCATGTGTTCCAGGGCCATTCGGTAGCGGAAAAACTGTTATTCAGCACCAGCTCGCAAAGTGGGCGGATACTGAAATAGTTGTCTATGTAGGATGCGGAGAGCGTGGCAATGAAATGACTGATGTTCTTCAGGAATTCCCGGAGCTGAAGGATCCCAAGAGCGGTAAAGCCCTGATCCTTAAAACCGTTCTTGTTGCCAACACCTCCAATATGCCGGTTGCCGCCCGCGAGGCCAGCGTATACACGGGAATAACTATTGCCGAATACTTCCGTGATATGGGTTATTCCGTTGCTCTTATGGCTGATTCAACAAGCCGCTGGGCTGAGGCTATGAGGGAGATGTCCGGAAGACTTGAAGAAATGCCGGGGGAAGAAGGATACCCCGCTTACCTGGGAACCCGGATTGCCGAGTTCTACGAAAGAGCGGGAAAAGTACAGTGTCTCGGTGGAGAGAGAATAGGAGAGCTTACAGTTGTAGGTGCAGTAAGCCCCGCCGGAGGTGATTTATCTGATCCTGTGGTTCAGTCAACACTTCGCGTGGTCAAGGTTTTCTGGAGTCTCCAGGCAGAGCTTGCCTACATGCGTCACTTTCCGGCCATAGGCTGGCTTGACAGCTACAGCCTCTATACAAAGAATCTGAAGCCGTACTATGACAAGCACTTTGGTACGAGTTGGGTACTCGCCGTGAGGAAGGCAATGGCTCTTCTTCAGGATGAATCCAACCTTCTTGAGATTGCCCGTCTTGTGGGAGCTGAGAGTTTGTCTCCCGAGGATCAGCTTATTCTCTTTACTTCCAGAAGTATCCGCGAAGATTTCCTTCATCAGAATGCTTTTCACCCTATTGATACTTTTGCATCCAGCAGGAAGCAGCAGCTAATGCTGGAGACCATATTGCTTACATACGATGAGATGACCAGAGCTATTGCGGCAGATGTTCATCCCAGGGAAATTTTTGATTTTCCATTGTCGGAAGACATAGCAAAGATGCGTTACCTCCCAGAAGAAGAAATTGATCAGATCACAGGTTTACAGAAAAAAATCACCGAAGCTGTTAATAAAAAAATGCAGCTTGAGAACGACTGGGAGGTTGAGAAATGATACGGGAGTACAAAACGACCGTTGAGATATCCGGCCCCCTGATGCTGGTGGACAAGGTTACGGATGTCAGTTTTGAAGAACTTGTTGAGATTGAGCTTTCCAGCGGAGAACTTCGCCACGGGAAAGTTCTTGAAATTGACAGCAAAAGAGCTCTTGTACAGTTATTTGAGGGTTCCAGCGGTACAGATCTTGAAACAAGCAAGATACGTTTCCTGGGTAAGGGCGTTGAGCTGGGAGTATCTGAAGAGATGCTGGGCAGGGTTTTCGATGGTCAGGGTCGTCCGAGACCACCGTTTGATAACGATCCTCCAATTGTTCCCGAAAAGATGAACAACATCAATGGAGCGCCTATCAATCCCTACGCTCGAGATTACCCGGCCGAGTTTATCGAAACCGGTTTCAGTTCAATTGATGGAATCAACACTCTGGTTAGAGGCCAGAAGCTTCCCATTTTCAGTGCCAATGGTCTGCCCCATGGAATTCTGGCTGCCCAGATTGCAAGGCAGGCAAAAGTTATGGGTGGTGATGATAATTTTGCGGTTGTTTTTGCTGCCATGGGAATCACCTTTGAAGAAGCAGACTTTTTCATCAAAGACTTCAGGGCCACAGGTGCCATGGATAGAGCTGTTGTGTTTCTGAATCTTGCAGATGACCCTGCAATTGAAAGAATAAGTACACCCCGAATGGCTCTTACAGCGGCAGAGTACCTTGCCTATGAGAAGGATATGCACATTCTGGTCATCATGACAGACATGACAAACTACTGCGATGCTCTGCGTGAAATCAGTGCAGCCAGGCGTGAGGTTCCAGGTCGCAGAGGATACCCCGGTTATCTCTATACCGATCTTGCCTCTCTTTATGAGCGTGCCGGTAGAGTTAAGGACAGGAAGGGTTCAATAACCCAGATTCCCATTCTTACTATGCCTGAGGATGACAAGACCCATCCAATTCCGGATCTTACCGGCTATATCACAGAGGGGCAGCTTATTCTCAGCAGAGAACTGCACAAGAAGGGTATTTACCCGCCCATGGATGTGATGGAATCCCTGAGCCGACTGAAGGACAAGGGTATAGGTGCCGGTAAAACCAGGGAAGATCATGCCGATCTGTTCAATCAGCTCATGGCAGCATACTCTGCGGGCAAGAACGCCAGAGAGCTTTCCGTTATTCTCGGAGTGGCGGCACTCAGTGAAATTGACAGGAAGTATCTCAACTTCGCGGCAGAGTATGAGAAGCGCTACATAAGCCAGGAGGAACACGAGGACAGAGGTATTATTGAAACACTGGATCTTGGTTGGGAGCTTCTGAAGTTGCTTCCAAGAACAGAAATGAAGCGTATTCGTCCGGAGAACCTGGATAAATACTGGCCCGTTAAAGAGCAAAACTGATGGCAATTCAGGTAAAAGCAACCAGAATGGAGAT
>JAUVJW010000113.1 GCA_030596465.1 Candidatus Fermentibacteraceae bacterium
CCTCTGATATACTTTTAACGCTCGTGTGTCTGCTTCAATGGAGCCGGGATCTTTCGACCCCGGAAACCTCTCCAGAACGATCTCCCCCATGTAAGGATCCGTGCTTCAATGGAGCCGGGATCTTTCGACCCCGGAAACAGCACCCTCTGGGGGCACTGCACGGGAATAAGATACGAGATTGTTTCGAGTGGTGCAAGTTTATGGGTATGCGTGAGGGATTGTGATGAGTGTTTTCGCGGCTGCAATTGGTTGCAGGGTAATAAAAACGAGCGGTGGCCGGGAATTCCGGGGGCACAGAGCCTCTCGAAAGAAATATGACTGCTGTTATTCTTGATTAATACAGGTTTTATGATTTCTGTCATTTATGTATCTTCCTGTGATGCTTGTGGTTATAATATACATAAGGTTTGGGGTTTGTAAAGTCAGTTCTCTTTTGTTTAGAAAACCCTCGCGCTTCTTGATGTGGGGTTGTAGGTTCTGCCAATTGTTTCAATTGCCTTTTTTGCGTTACCGTTTTCAGGACCAAGTCTGATTATCATTATCTGGTCTTCGTCGTGCTTGATAATGCCGTGGAGTTCACCCTTCATCTGGGCAAGTTCTTTATCATTCAAGTGACAGAGAAAAACAGAGTATTGGAGGTGGTCTCCCCAGTTCTTCATTTTCTTAAAGACTTTCTGAACTCTTTTGTTGTCTGCGACATCGTAGGTTACGGTGTAAACAACTCTCATTGCTACCTCGTTGTAAAGCAGGAGTATGTATCAAGTTCCCCTGCGATGTATCTTGACAACAGTCTCGCCTCCACCTCAAGTACTCTTCTGTAGCTGATACGGTAGTCGAAAACGGGATGTGTGATGAGCTGCTCCATACGCTTTTCGTAAGATTGAATTACAGCCTTTCTTGCTTCCTGTTTCATTGTTACTGAATTGATTCCTTTTACAAAATCCTTTGGCTTAACCATGTTGTTATTTATTGCATAGATTACAGCACTATCAGCCAGAATTGGTCTGAATGGTTCCATCAGGTCAAGAGCCAATGCAGGTCTGCCCGGTCTCTGCTGGTGGTAAAGGCCAAGGCATGGCTCAAATCCTGCTGCTGACAAGGCCACTGTACAATCTTTTACCAGCATTCCATACGCATATGAAAGCATTGCGTTTACCGGATCTTTCGGCGGTCTGCGATTGCGGCTCTGCAGATTGAATGTGTATGTGTTTTTTGTCTTCAGCATCTGGTTAAAATTCTGAAAGTAGAGTCTTGCCGCTGCTCCTTCCAGCCCGAGAAGAGTCTGAAAATTGTCAGCGTTCTTCACTCTGGCCGCGAGAACCGCAATGTCTTTTGAAATCTGATCTTCAAGATTCCTTGCGTTCCTCTTCAATACTGTTCGCTGGTTTTTGATTTTTGCTTCAACTATGGCTCTTGCAATCAGTAGTTTCTGTTCTTCATTGGCAGACATTCTGGCCTGATGAATTCTTACTCTTGCTGATTTTGTTGAGAGGGGCTGCGATACACCAAGAAAGTAACCGCCTGATGTAAAATGAAGTACGGGAATATCATTATTCATGCAGGCATGCACTGCCTGAGTAGTAATTTGAATGTTACCCATTATGCAAACCTGTGATGTCTCACGGAGAAGAATTTCCCCAAGGGACTTTTTACCGAGAAAGACTTTCAGACGGTTTTCAGTACGGCTTATGTGAGCTCCCTGATCCTGAACATAAAGAGGAATACCATCATCTCTTGCAGATATTATTCTGCGGTTTGATTTGCTGTTCTCCTTAATTGCCCAGTACTCGTCCGGCAGACAAATATTGTTGAGGGAACACTTTTCACACTTCCTGCTGTCACGGAGGGGCTCAGGAGGCTTGGAGTTGCTGGCGGTTTCCCGTGCTTCCTGAATACACTTCCTGGTTATTCTGATGCGGCCCTCTGTGATTTCAACTACTGCTCTCTTCTTTGAACCGGCATAATAGAGAATACCTTCTTTTACCTGTTTTCCTGCACTTCTCAGCAGCATTGCATAGGCTGTCACCTGAACCATATGGTCAAACCAGGGACCTTTGTCGGGTAGAACTCCCCTCTTTATCTCAACTGGTTGAACCAGACCATCTGTTGTTTCAATAAGGTCAATTTTACCGGTAATTCCTTCTTCTTCGCTGGAAAGCGCAACGGAGGTTTTCTTCTCCATTGTTTTTTCAAAGGAAGTCTTCTCTCCCTCCGTGTCCACATTCCTGTGTGCGAATGTACCCTCAACAGTGTACTTGTTGTGGGTAAATTCCCCGTCAACCCATTCAAGGTAGAAGAGTCTTTTGCAGTAAACATGCTGAAGAACCATTCTTACAGGCAAAAGTTGACTCATCAGTTTTCCTCCTCTGAGAGAAACAGTCCAATACCGAAATGACTCAATGTACCGAGAGAAAACGGGCCTGGTTGCTGGTTTCTAAAATACAGCTTGTAGGCTGACTGGTTTGGGAGAGAAGTACCTTTTCTGGTCGTGATGAATTCGGAGATTCTTCTATTGGAGCATGTTCTGATTGATTCAATCTTCTCAGGCATCTGAATGTTATGGTTTTTCAGTTCCCTTCGAAGCTCATCTTTCATCCAGTCTTCCCAGCTACCGCGGCTCTTCCGGTGATGCCGGGCTGATACAAATGGAGTAGCACTGACCCATACTTTTGCTTCATTTAATGGCTCAACTGAAAGGGATTTCAGTGAAATAGCAATGTCTGCTGGTAACTCTATAAGTCTTTTCATCGCTTCAACATCATGTTCAGTAAATTTTCTTCTAGCGGTGATTACCAATTCATTTACTTTCCCATCGTTATTTGAACTGAACGGCAGAAAATAGGCGTGCTGGTGGTTCTTTGCTGGAGAACCATCATAGTTTTTCCCGCTGAACATTCTTGATACCAAAGTAGGATCTCCGTTGTGCAGTTTTCTGCTGATGCCCATTAACTTTCTGCGAGTTTTCTCTGCAACCAAAAGAGTCTTCGAAATATCCGGCAATATTTTTGATTCAAGCAAAAAATGGGCAGCAAAAGGAAGTTCCGGTGCCTGAAGAAACCCGTTTGCAAGACTGTATTGTACTTTCTTTACCGCTTGCAGTTCTTTTACTGGTGAAAGAATAGCTTCTACCCAGCCGATGTAGCTATTTTGCCTTTCAGCGAAAAATTCTTTTTTGGAGTAAAGAGTTTCAACAACTGTTGTATTTTTTGATTTACCAGAAGCGATTTTACAGTTTACTACCGTTGCCGTTTCTACCTCAGTATCAGCATCTACCCAGGAGGGTGAATCTCCAATGGTTTTAAGAACGCTTAACAATTGTCTTAAATCAAAGAGTTCTTCATATGTTGGAACAACATCAAATATCATAAAGGCCGGGGCTTCTACCCCAACCTTTATGTATCCCGTTGTTTGCATCACTGAAGTCTGGGGAAGGGAGTAGCTGACCTTCGAGCAAAGAAGATCAATCACCGCCTCAAGTCGTCTCCCCTGCATTCTGGGAAACTCTCTTAAGCAGGCCAATACCACACTTCTGGCAAAAAGAAATGGTGATGGAGGCCAGCTTTGCTTGAATCGTCCATCGGGAAACTGCAGTTTAATTACAAGCACAAATTACCATCAGCTGCTCGTTATTAGTGGACAACGAGAATACTCTCGGTCCTGTCATGGCCGATCCAAAGCCGCGAAAACACCTAATCCACAATGTCTGCCTGCTCCAATCAACAAGGGACCTGCAATGCTCAATTTGTCTTTGAACCGGATCTTGAGGTGTACTGCAGATAGGCTGAGTAAATGATCCGGTCGAATGTATCCAAATTGTTTCTTATTTCTGTTAAACTTATGAGAGGAAAGTGACTTTGGATACCAGGACATTTCGCGCCATTCGTAAGTACACGGTTGCTCAATCCCTGACTGCGTAAGTGCCTTTTGAATGAGCTTGACGGTTTTGGCTGAATTGCGGTCGGTATGGCCAGGCAGGATAACTGGAGTTACACTGGCCCAGATATCAGTAGGTTGGGTATATCGATCCGAAACATTGTCCCGGCTCACTCGTACCAATGTCGGAGGGCTCATTTCGGCAAATTCGCTGCGCCCTCCATCTTCTTTGCACTCGGGTTTCAGTTGATGACCGCTGATCCGGCTTGCCAGATGTTTCAACATCTGTTCATCCCCTATTGGAGCAGTGATCATCATGCGCCGCACATAATGATCTGCATGGCGATGCCCAATCGAAGGTAATGGGACATAAGATAATTGTCGATGTTTACCGTGGCCAGATCTAACATGGCCCGCAACATAGGTATCCAGCCATTCCTCAACATTTTTTATCCATGGCGGTGCAGAGGTCTTCATAACATCGAGCGCAACATGCCGCATCATCCCCGCAAGATGAATCAGCCGACCCTGCGGATAGCTGAAAAATGTGTCATCGTCATTGCGAAGCTGAAAAATGATGTAAGGGAATCCCAGTGAATCGTCTGGACTACAGTAATGAGTGACTTTGAAACAAGATAGAGGTTCGACTGGACTGTAGTATGTATTCATTCTGTCCACCCGTTTCAGGAACGAGGTATGGCGATCTCGCAAGGCATCAAGCGTTCCCGGCAGCGGCGTACGAAGTGCGTTGATGCCTGAGTTACAGGGTTTCCACTGCACACCGGACAGTTTTGTTGTATGCTCTGGTGTCAATATTCTAGCATTGCTGACAACCGTGTCGATGCCCCAACCCACAGCGTGGATTCTCTCTACAGCTGAAACCAAACGGCCAAACATCTCCTTTTTACCAGATGAATATTCGGTCAAGTGCCAAAGATAGTGAACAGTGTCACCTTCGAGCATGTGAATAGGACAGATTATCTTCATTGTTCTGTGAGTGGCCGGATTATTATCCTTTTTTCCGAAATATTCCCCTTTGCTCCAAGCTTTGGCAACGAGATCCATAGCGTTATTGGGAACAGAAAGCTGATATGGCATACCAGACTTAAATCGAGGTGCTAATATTTCAGGCGGGGCTTGTTTTTCGATCCAGTTCAATGCACTGCCCAAATCCCCCTCAATCTGATCGGCGTTGGCCGCTACCAGCGCTTGAAACAATCGAAGCGGCGAAGGTGGCCACTCCTGTTTACCTCCATCGCCTCGACCATGGTAGCGCCGATCTAGAAAGGTCACGGAGATGCTAAAATAGTCAAACATGGCTTACCTCTCCTGCTATTTTTTTTGCCCTATATCAGCCTTGGCCTTCTTCGTATCAAACTCGACCGAACGATTTTCACCAACGCCGAATGCCTTCGCAGCAATTGTCCCGAATTTGATAGCACCTTCGTGAGTTGTTTCAACTTTCAATCGCCTCCCGTCTCGATATACCTTCTCAAACTCTGTCGGCTTTTCAGGATCAAGAACCAGGTTGCATCCCTGCCGAAGGTAGCTGGATGTATTGGCGGTTAAGGCGACCATCGCCAAGCCAAGAATGTAACGCCGAAGGGCAATAGTATTCTTATCATCCCCTGCTTTGATAAGTTGCAAAGCAGCAAGGCTCAATGTTGCATCTCGTCGGATGCCGCCCATGGCTATAACCCCGCCGAGAGAAGCAGAGGCGGGTGCATGGACAAATCCCCGCTTTGAATAGACTTTTCTGGTTTTTTCGTCATTTGGCTCTTCAAGCAATCCATCAGCCACATAATCTGTTGCAGGAACGAACAGGGCAGACCGGGTAAGCTCTCGAACATCAAACGCCCGTATCGTCGATGAAATCAGCCGAGGAAGCTTGGCTTGGGTGTCGCGAGAATCCCAGACTCCGAAGACCAGTGATGTCGGTGCGATCTTTGCCAGCGGTTCGGCATCCCCCATCAGAATTTTCTTAAATGCGTCGTGCAATTCTTGCTGCAACCCTGATAATCGTGCCAATGCATCTCCCGCGCGGTGGCCGATTTCAACGATGTTGAGCACTTTCTCTCCCGCCTTAATAACAATCTGCGGAATCAACTCCTTATATTCATCTTCCGCAAAAATCGGTTCGATGCGATTCGCTTGAGAACCAACACTGTCAATCAGGCAAATATTTTTGCCATCATCGAACCCATCAATATTATATCCACTTTTATCGCCTTTGCCACCGGCAAATGTCGGCGGGAAAAGAACACCATCGCGGCCCTCGACAGGCATCAGATGCTCACGGATAACCAAGGCGGCTGGACCTTTGTTACCGCTCAGCCACTCGTCATACCTCATCAATTCTTCACTCATTTTTGCTCTCCTATCTTTATTGCAGGAAGAAAACTCTTCAAATACTTTGTTCTATACAAAATCTGAAATTCTAATACCTCCATATTCATCAAGCCAAGCGAACCACAAGCAACCGTCGAAGCAATCTCTGGAACTAACGGATCAAACCAAAGAGAGTATCTGTAAGCTTTTTGTCCTTTGACTTTAACGGGACGAAAGCGCTGCAGCCCTACAAATGCAAAAAACTCAATAAATGGTCGTGTTTGCAGTCTGAATTTCAAAGGATCCATACTAAATCCAACATCAAGGGCGGATCCACTGGCCCCCAAATTGGAATCAAAATTAAATGGAAGGCTTTTAGTATTTACTGTTTTAGCAAACCACTCTTCCGGAGAAATACTCTTCCAATCACCTTTATCTATCGCCTTTTTCATCCCTGTAGCAATTTTCAATACTCCCTGCTGCCCAGCCCAAGTTTTGAATGCACTGCCACCAGAATGCCTGTCAATAA
>JAUVJW010000058.1 GCA_030596465.1 Candidatus Fermentibacteraceae bacterium
GTATCATTGCTGAAAATAACCACTGGTTCCCTGGATCCTTCTCCGGTGACAATAATGCTTGTTTCACTTACAATGCAGTTGTCTGCCATGGCAGAAATCCCTTTAGAAAGAACAACATGGGGTGTAAGGGCCGAAATAGCATTCATGAATCCCATACCCGCAGCCTGATCATCCGGTATCCACTCTCCCTCTGAAAGGTTAAGAAGACAAACACACCACTCTCCGTACATAGGAAGAACATGAGCTATCCCGGTTTCCACGGAAAAAAGCGGAAGAAAGGTGGCGGTAATTCTTTGAACCGGACCATTGAAACTTCTGTAGCTTGATCCGTCTGCAAGGCTCCATGGAGCAGAAAGTGATAAAACAGAAGAATCATAGTTACCGGCATTCCATTCAAAAGCCATCTCGGCTGCAGTTGTTGAGTCATCAAGAAGAACTGCTCTCAGAGAAAACCCCGAGTATCCGCATTCGCTGATAGAATCCAGATACGCCGTATGATCAAAACCTGATCCAATTCTGGTGAGCATGGAGTCTCTGAGCATGGATATTCTGTAAAGATCCTCCCAGCCGGTGGAGACTGTTCGGTCTTCCTCCCAGGCCGCGAGAAGAGATCTCTTCATCACTATACGGTTCATCAATTCCAGTCTGCCCCCCGGTTCAAGAACAGAAACCTGTATGTCCGCCGGAAGATTATTAAAAACAGTAAGATATTCTTCGGTGGTAACAGGAACTCCTCCTACAGTACCAAGCTCACCTGAGCCCCCGCAGGAAGAAGTCAAAAGAACAAGAATTGTGATCACTGAAAGTAAGTAAAGAAACACGCGCATTGGTTCCACCCCAGCCTGGTTAAATATTATTTTTATGTTCCCCGAAGTATTGGGCGAATATACGCAAAACAGCCAGCAACGCGGACATTCTCTCCTCGGGCAGATCATTTCTGAACTTTCCAGTAAGAACTATACGCCCGGTTTTTTCCTCCTGTGTTTTCCATTTCTCTCCAACCATGGCCCTTACTTTTTGTGCGCGGGGAGCACCACCGGGGAGAAAAACGATTCTTGCCATTGATGATGTGACAAGCACATCTTCAATATTTGCCCGCATTGCAAGACAATTTACCATGGCCCTGCTGGCTACTCCCCTTACCGGTTCGGGAACGATTCCAAACCTGTCCTTTACATAATCAAGCCACTCCAGCACACCGTCTTCCGTCTTTGAACGCCACACCCACCTGTAAAGATGTACTCTTTCTGCTGTGTCCGGCATGTATTCCTCGGGAATGAAAGCTTGTCCTGGAAGCTCTATGCGAACCTGCGGTCTGTCAACACCACCCTTCTGACCCTTCAGCATGTTAACTTCTCTTGAAAGAAGCTCTTCAAACATTGAGTAGCCGACCGACTCTACCTGACCACTCTGACCCGCGCCCAGAAACTCTCCGGCACCACGCAGTTCAAGATCGCGCATGGCGATGTGCCACCCGCTTCCCAGCCTGGTGTAACGCTGAATTGCTTCAAGTCTGTTCCTGCCTTCAGGTTTCAGCTTGTTAAGCCCTCCGGGGGTAATCATATAGCAGTAAGCTCTGTGATGACTTCTTCCAACCCGACCACGAAGCTGATACAGTTCGGCCAGACCAAAATTCTGAGCGTTATCTATAAACATGGTGTTTACCCTTGGCAGGTCAATTCCAGACTCTATAATACTGGTAGACAAAAGCATCTGGTACTTTCCCGCCATAAAAGAGTGCATAACATCCTCAAGCTTCCGGGGACTCATCTGACCGTGACCTACAACAATATCAATATCCAGAAAGCTTTCCAGTCTGGTTTTTATCTTTTCAATTGTGCTTATACGATTGTGAACGAAAAATATCTGACCGTCTCTTTCCAGCTCCCTTGAAACAGCTCTGGCGATGATATCGTGGTTAAAAGTTGTTATCTCAGTTTGAATAGGGTATCTGTCTCTTGGCGGAGTTGCAATAATAGATATCTCTCTGAAGCCGGAAAGAGCCATATGAAGGGTTCTTGGAATAGGTGTAGCCGTCATTGTCAACGTGTCAACCGTTGTTTTCATCTCCCGGAGATATTCCTTCTGCTTAACACCAAACCTTTGTTCCTCATCCACAACCAGAAGACCCAGATTATTGAACCGGACATCTTTCTGAAGCAACCTGTGGGTACCAACAACAATTGAAACATCCCCCTGTGACAGATCTGTCAGCGTTTTCTTCTGCTCTCCCCTGCTCTGGAATCTGCTGAGAACCTCAACACGCAGAGGAAACTCTGCAAGCCGGTCACGGAATGTGTTGTAGTGCTGCTCTGCAAGAACCGTGGTTGGTGCCAGAATAGCAACCTGAACACCAGCTTCAGCAGCTCTGAAAGCCGCGCGAAGAGCCACTTCTGTCTTCCCGTAACCCACATCGCCGCATATAAGTCTTTCCATGGGAGTGTCTTTTGAAAAATCGGCCATCACTGCTTGAATGGCGGTAGCCTGATCCGGAGTTTCCTCGTAAGGAAAACTCTCCTCCATAGCCCTGGACAGCTTACCCGGAGATGGAAAAGAGGGTCGCTTTCTCACAGCTCTTTCAGCGTAGAGAATGGCCAGCCTTCCAGCAATTTCCTGTGCTCTCTTTTTCACTCTGGAAAGTCGTTTCAACCAGGAGGTTCCGCCGATTTTGTCAAGTTGCGGATTACCGCCGCCAGGTGTCAAATACTTCTGAACCTGACCGATTTGCTCAAGAGGGATAAGAAGTTTATCCCCGTCACGATAGATAACCTCAAGACAATCAACATCACCATCGGCTACTGACAACCGTTTCAGCCCCAGAAACTTTCCTATACCGTAAGACTCATGAACAATGTAATTCCCCGGTTGAAGCTCTTCCCAGGAGGCCAGTGTTTCTCCACCACGGAATTTTCTGACCCTCTCAGGTCGTCTTCTGGTGCTGAGCAATTTTCTCTCGCAGAGAAATGCTATTCCTCCACCATCGTCAGTTCTCAAAACGAAACCATCGGAAATCGAAAGCACTTCGAGTTCTACATGATCCAGAAGATCTTCAGGAAGCAGATCTCTGAACGAACTCAATTCGGCGTTGGTATCACAGGCTGCAGCTATTCTGAAACCATTGTTCCGCCAGTGCCGCATCTGCCGGAACATTTCGTCGTGATGCCCCATGAATCCGGTCTGCGGCTCAGTTGAAAGGTAAAAATCAACACTCTCCGAAGGAACGAGAGTGTGTTCCAGAACCCGTTTGCAGCTACTTATGCTATTTTCTATCTCTTCCCATAACGCAAATGCCTCTAAAAAAGAAAACGGTAAATCTTTCGGAAAAGCAGATTTTCTTGCCTCTATTGTCTCCTCAATAACTGATTTCAGCCTCTGTGGTTCTATCAGAATCAATGTTCCAATTTCCGCCAGATAATCAAAAATCGTAGCGTAGTTCTTAAAAAAAAGCGGGAGATGGTGTTCTATCCCCGGAAAATCACTGGAGCCGTACATGTATTCTTCAAGGGGGTGCCCTTCGGGTACCCGGTCAGCGGCGGTATTCCATTCTTCGGGTGTAAGAACAACTTCTCTTGCGGGCAGTATTCTCGCGGAACCGACCCGGTTGATGGTTCTCTGGGAATGCTGGTCAAAAATACGAACTGATTCAACCTCATCACCAAAAAACTCGATTCTGTACGGGTTGTCTGTTCCATAGGTTCCAATATCAATAATACCGCCTCTTCTGGACCATCTGCCCTGCTCAAACACTGAGGATTCCTTTATGTAACCTGCAGACAGCAGCCAGCCCTCAAGCCGGTCAGGATCCAGACGCATCCCCTTGTAAATTGACAGTATTTTGAAAGAATCTGAAGGTGGCAACCTCTTCACAAGAGCGCGGGCAGGGACAACAACCAGTGTATCGGGTCTTGCGGAATGGAGACCGGCAAGACATTCTATTCTGTCGGCAATAACACTCTGATGAGCAACCTCGCCCTGGAATGGAAGGGTTTCGTAGGCTGGAAAGTACAGTACATCCCGCCCGGTGAGTGCCCTGATATCATCTCGAATTGATTCAGCGGTTGTTACGGTGGGAGCCACAACAATAGTGGGACCGGCAAGTCTGTGGGCTGTGACCACCGCAAGCGAAAGCGCCGCGCCTCCAAGGCCGCCCACTGTTGTTCTTGCGTTTTCCGAAAGACTGTCAAGCATTCCTTCAAAAACAGAGTCCCAGAAAAACTCATCAATTATTCGGTAATTCACTCTTCAGGCTCTTCTACAACTGTCTCTGGTTCAATCTCGACTTCCGGGACCGGAAGATCTATCCCCACCAGCATTGACCACTGCTCTTCAATAACAGACATCTCCGTGAGAAATCTTTCAAGTTCCGCACCTTCGAGAGGGTTGGCAGGGGGCATTATCTCTGTAGCAGGATTAACATAAGAACCGTTCTTCTTCATCTCAAAGTGAACATGGGGACCGGTGGAAAGCCCTGTAGAGCCCACATAACCAATAACCTCTCCCTGTCTCACATAACTTCCAACAGACTGACCGGAGGCGTAGCCATTCATGTGACCGTATCCGGTTTCATAACCGTTTGCGTGCCTGACACGAACCAGGTTTCCGTAACCTCCGCACCAGCTCCGAACAGTAATAGTTCCATCACCTACAGCATAAATATCCGTGCCCAGAGGGGATGCGTAATCTATTCCCCGGTGGGCTCTTGTATACCCAAGGACGGGATGCATCCTGGCATCGGAATAAACAGAACTGATTCGTCCGAATGGAACTGGCATCTTCAAAAACATAGTTCTGAGAGAAGCACCATCGCGGTGGTAGTGGTCAAAGATTATCTCCGCTGATTCAGCATCATCGGGGCGGTGAAAAAAAGGAAATGCCTCTGCAAGACCTCCATGAACAAACTGGTACTTGGCAGCAAGAATCCTTCGGAAACCAGTTTCTCCATCCATGGGGTAACGATTCTCTTCGATGAGAATCCAGAGTTTGTCTCCCACCCTTACATCGTAGTAGAAGTCAATGTCATAACAAAACAATCTGTCTGTAAGTTCATGTTGAAGTTCAGAAACATATCCTACCGCTCTTGAGCTGTCTCTGCCTGTGATGAGAATACCTGATTCTGTTAGATCCGGAGGAAGCGCTGTATCCCACAGGGCTTCCCACACAGTAGAGGAAATATCGCAGGAAATAACTCTTTGGCGTATCCATTTTTCCTGAGGTACATACTCCCAGGAAGATGGGGTACCCTCAGAAAAAAGAATTCTGTAAAAACCTCTTCGGTTTCCCGGAAACGCTCTGAGTTCACTCAACTCCCCCCTGTTGTATATAGCGGTGAGTGTATCACCTGCCCTCTGTACAGACCATCCGAGACTGTCCATGAGAACTTCACAGGTTGACAGGTACTGGCTGCCTGAAATACCCAGTTCGCGCACAGCACCACCCAGGAACCCCTCACCTACGATAGAAGTACAGATATCGACAGTGTCTGCCACAACCGCAAGCATCTCCAGGCGGCAGGTCTCCATTACCTCAATATTTCGGTGAAATCTCCAGGGGCTGCCAATATTCTCATCACCTGATTTCGCGAAAAGCAGTGTAATCACCGCAGCAGCAGCAATTAATATAACTGCAGTCCAATTTCTTCTGTATCGAAGCAATTTCCCTCCGCTTGAACGGTTAAATACCGTCTGAATAGAGCCTGTCTCCAAAATCGCCAAGCCCGGGCCTGATGTACCAGTTTGAGTCAAGTTCTCTGTCAACACAAACCGTGATCACAGTTAGATCTTCAAATACTCCAAGTTTTGCAATTCCCTCAGGAGCCGCAACGACAGACACAAGTATCACAGCCGATGCTTTTTTATTAAAGAGGTACTCCAGAACAGCACTGGCAGTTCCACCTGTAGCCAGCATTGGATCCAGAACTATAACCTTTTTGCCCGCCACATTGGGTATGGATGAATAATGCCACACCGGCTCTGCGGTAATCTCATTCCTGGTCATACCAATAAATGCAACCTGAGAATCCGGAAGCAGTTCCTGAAACGCTTCCAGCATACCCAGCCCCGCCCGAAGAATCGGAACAATTATCGGAGGATCAACAAGAACCTCACCCAGAGTCTTTTCAAGGGGAGTTTCTACTTCCGCAGGAATGGTGCAAAGATCACGAGTTGCCTCAACTGCCAGCAGGTATGCCAGTCGATTGGCGTAAGCCCTGAATTGGACAGGAGGTATATCCTTCCTTCTCAACCTTGTAACAAAGTCTCTAGCAACAGGATGCTCGAATTCTATCATTTCCATACAGTTTGTGCCCTTTCTGCTGTTTGTTGACAAAATACAGAAAAAAATGTAAACTCGCCAGATGCGTACACTAAACCCGGAAGGAACAGACAATGGAAACACTCCAAAATCTGATTGACAGATGTCTTGTTTACCAGATGACCAATGGGGAAAAACTGAACGAACTCCTTAAAACTGGTTCTCTTTCCTTCTACATAGGTTTTGATGCAACAGCCAGCAGTCTTCATCTGGGACATCTGGTCCCTCTGATGATAGCCAGCCACCTTCAGAGAGCCGGGCACAAACCTCACATACTCATTGGAGGGGCGACAGCTCTTGTAGGCGACCCGTCAGGCAGGTCTACAGAACGCTCTCTTGAGAGCAGAGACACTATCAACAACTGGGCGGTTTCTCTGAAAACTCAGATGACAGGATTCCTGGATTTCAGTGAAGAAAGCAGCAACGGTGCCCTTCTCCTCAATAATACCGAATGGCTTAACAAGCTTAACTACATTGATTTTCTCAGAGATATTGGAAAACATTTCAGCGTTAACAGAATGCTCACCGCTGAGAGCGTGAAACAGCGACTGGAAACAGGTCTATCTTTCCTGGAGTTCAACTACATGTTGTTGCAGTCCTACGATTTTCTACATCTTTTCAGAGAACAAAACTGCACTCTTCAGGTGGGAGGCGCTGATCAGTGGGGTAATATTGTAGCTGGAATTGACCTTATCCGCAGGAAGGAATCTGCCGAGGTGTACGGTTTTACCTGCCCCCTTGTAACTACTTCCACCGGCGAAAAAATGAGCAAATCACAGCCCGGAGGCGCTATCTGGCTGGATCCGAACCTTACATCACCCTACCAGTACTACCAGTTCTGGATCAATGTTGATGACAGAGATGCAGCCTACTTTATGAAGCTATACACATACCTTTCGATCAATGAGATTGCGGAATACGAGAAACTTACCGGAGCCGACACAAGAAAAACCAAAGAGAAACTTGCTTTTGAAGCAACAGCAATAGCCCATGGCCTCGGAGAGGCGGAAAAGGCACAGAATGCAGCAAAAGCTCTATTTGCAGGAAATGGTAATCAGCAAAATGTACCATCCACGGATATTCCTCTTTCCCGTTTAGCAGATGGTGTCTCGGCCATCGACCTGTTCACGGAAACGGGACTGTGCCCAAGTCGCGGCGAGGTAAAAAGACTGGGCAGGCAGGGTGGTCTCTACATTCAGGGCGAAAGGGTATCGTCACCGGAAGACAGAATCACTGAAAATATGCTGGAAGAATCCTCCCTGCTCCTGAGGGCCGGCAAGAAGAGATATCACAAGATTAACTTTACCGGCTGATTCCGGCTAATGCTACCAGTCCCTCTTGAGTTCGGCATCGAGCTTCTTCCGGCAGTCCGGACATATACCGTGAGTGAATTCCACCTCTGATCTGTCGCGAATGTATGTTTCCATCTGATGCCAGTGATCGTTTTTATCTCTTATTCTTTTGCATGAGGCGCAGATGGGCAGCAATCCCTCAAGGATCTTTACTCTTTGAAGAAGTCTTTTTGTGTAGCCGATAATCGCCATGCCAACAACAGTGATGATTATGCTTTCAGAGAGGGATTCCCTCCAGTTCAGAGGCGTTGGCTCAGCTCCAAGAAGCACATGAGGTATATCAATTACCTCATTAAGCCAGATGAGCGCGATAACACACAGAAACGCCCCCACCTCACAGGCAATCAACCTTCTCCTGAAACTGCGTCCCCCCAGCCACTTCATTTGTTAAACCACACCTCCTGTTTGATAATGCCGATGTTACACCGCTGTGTCAACCGCAGCAGGGTCGTTGGGCCACTTGGCAAATAACTTTCGTATACTTTTGCGCAACAGGATGTTAGCAATTATCAATATATACTGTTTGTGTGTATTTATCTGAATTAATTATCTGGCTCTTCTCCATGCATTTTCAGCTGGCTCTTCTATACGGCTCCAGACTTCTTCGGGCGAGCCGTCTCCATCAATAACAGTCATTTTGCCCTGCTTCCTGTAGTAATCCACCACAGGCAGGCAGATCTTCTCGTGCTGCTCCAGCCGGTGAACAATGGTTGAGGTCTCCATGTCGTAATTCATTCGCCGTTCGGTTTTACCCCGGGCATCCAGCCGCTTGATAAGCTCAAGTGTGGGACACTGGATATCCAGTGTAAAGGAGACCGAGGAGTTGATCTTACGCAGCAGTCCATCAAGGATATAGGCCTGAACAAGGGTACGCGGGAAACCTTTAAAAATAAATCCGCTGGCCTCGGGATTTCGTCTGATGTGTTTCTCGATCAGCTTGATCACAATTTCGTCAGGCACCA